>CAYYUB010000065.1:0-7905 GCA_964474855.1 uncultured bacterium | reverse complement strand
GTAAAATAATACCTAAAGTAAGAATAAACGAAATACTTCGTATATACAAACGTTAGACGCAATTTATATGGAGGAAAATAATGAAAGAAGAATTATTTATTCTATGGACTAATGATAATCCAATTACTTCAGAAAAAATGGTTTGCATGTATGCTCATAATTCGGTTTTAGAGCGTTGGTGGGATAAAGTGACTGTAATAATATGGGGAGCTACAGCAACATATGTTGCTAATAATAAAGACATTCAAAATCGACTTGGACAAATGATGAAAGATGGAGTAAAAGTCTCTGCTTGTAAAGCTTGCGCTGATCAACTTGGTGTCAGATCTCATCTTGAAAATATAGGAATTGAGGTGAAGTATTGGGGGGAACCATTAACTGAGATACTTAAAAAGAACCAGAAACTATTCACTATATAAACTGCGCCTAACAGCGGCTTGCCGGCTTCGGCGCATACGCGCCTCCGCCCAAATTGGCACAAGGTTGTGAAACGGATGTTGGGTTTAAGGTGTAGAATTAAAAGGGCAAGAAGGTAGTGGTGCCAACTTCGGCAAGCCACAGAACGTTGTAGGCAATTGCTTTATAGAGGATTCCTTTGAAAAATTATATAAAAATTTTTTCAACAATTTATTTTATAATATCATTCATTTTTATTGTTATTTTCACATATGACTTTGGAAAAAATGTTTATTCTATATTAGGTCTTGATGGTATAATAAGAACTAAATATTATTATATAATAAATATCATTCTAATGATTTCTAATATTTCAATTATATACTTTATTTTAAAATCAAAATATACTACTATTATTATAATTATATTATTTATACTGGTTTTAAATGATTTATTTAACATTGTTAAACCACTATATTTAAATATCATGAACATTCCAGTACAATTAACTGACCCCGCTGATCGGTTTGTATATAATCAAACTCATAACTGGATTCGTAATATTTTTATTATAAATATATTGCTAAAAGTAAAGATATGTATTATTTATTTAATAAATAAAAAAAATATTAAAAATAGTATGATTAAGTAAAGCAACTACATACAACTTGGCATTGCCGGGCTCCGCATCCGCTACGCCCCAAATTGTCGCATCTTATTCTGAAACAAATTGCTTGTAGAATAAGTTAGTTTAAGATAAACTGTTAGTGTAAATTGGAACTGACAAGGGGCGACAACTTCGGCAATGCCATGTCCGTTGTGCGTCATACTAACGAAGAAGAATTCTTAAAAATAGGCTTATATAAAAACAATTATCAAATGATAAAAAACTACTATTATTTAATTGTCGGGATTTTATGCGTAATTTTCGTGTTTACGCATGCATGAATACATTAGCACCGTCCCCATTAATTAGCCGTGAGCCGTAAACCGAGTGCCGTTTCTGTACTGGTATCTAAATAAGAGGTTTCTTGACTTTTGTTATAATTGTTAATATAGTTAAAAGAAAAGGTATTTATGTTGACTATTAAATGCTCAGGATGTAAAACTAAAATTTTTAAGTATAAGAAAATTGGTAAAGGAAAAGTCCTTTACTGTTATAAAGATAGGATTGAAGAAGATTTTAGTATTAAAGAAGTTAATGAGTATAAATGTAAGAAATGTGGTAAGGTTATCGGGCTGGACCAGAGAGAGAAAATTAAAATGAAACAGAACTCTTTTACTACGTCGGGTTTTAAAGTGTAATTGCTTCAATTATTGCATTTTTTTTGTAATTTCTGTCATTTAATGATTAGTAACTTATAAGTTTTCTCGTTGTTATGCCTTTTAACGAAGTAATAGCCCGACGATATATTATTTATTTCTTCGATATCGATTTTTCTTCCCGTTATGGAATAAATACTGATTTCTTCATTGTATATTAATCTTTGAATATCAGGCAAGAATAAAGTTTTTTTTCTGCTTTCCAGTAATTTTTCTAACGGTTGGTGATTTGGGAAAAGATCGCTCCATTTGTACCACAGGGGAGAAAAGTAAGAAGCATCATGTGCCGAATCCGCGAAGGAAATAGCGAACAGTGAATCGTTAGGCAGGAAAAAAATTGTTTGTAAAGTATTATCTTGCGCCAGGGCTTTCATTATGTTTCTCATCCGGTTGAAAGTCATATCGGTATCTTTTTGCAGTGAATCGAGTGCAACGTTATATCTAAAGTCGGATATGGGTTCATAATTAACTTCTTCGTGATTGAGAGCCAAAAGATACCATGGATAAAGGTTTGCATCGTTTTTAGATGTTCTGAAAGTATCTCCGGATTCGTTCACGCATTCTAAAACAGCCGCCGAGATTGTAGAAGAGTCGACGTAGGGGATAACTGTATGTAAAAGCCATGCTCCGGCATTATTAACTTCGAGTACTTTTTCGTAGATATCTTTAAAGTTTATAGTATCGTCTTGATTGAAGTCGGGAGTTTCAAATATTTCTCTTTGTATGAATTGAATGGGTTCCATTTGGGGAGTGGTATACGGTGTATTATAATGATAACCGACATTGATTGCTCCGAAGAGCATATCTTCGTTTATTCCTGAAATCGGCGCGATTATCATAGGATAGCCAAAACTGATCCAGGGTTTCCCATTATCGGGTTCGACAGTCATAATGACACCGCGTTCGGCTGTCCCTATTTCATGCAACAGATCAAAATTTCGTCCGATAATGATGTTTCCTTTTATTAAAGTATCATTCTCCGTTACCTTACCCCAGGCAGACAAAGAACTGCAGCCAAGAGGATTATTACTTCCGAAAACATAACTTAGATCTAATACTGAGTTTGCCATAAGGATGTCTGTTATGTTTAAATCGCGGTTTAGTTCGGGGATGTGAATGTCTTCTCCCGCGGCTACTATACCGTCTATTAATCCTTCCGCGTCTTCTCTATATTTCTCAGGTACGACGAAATATTTGTTGTAATTCGCGTGTACGTAATCATACTCCAGATAAGTCAGCCCAACGATATCAAAGAAAAATTTTGAAAAGAATTCCGGTATTCTTTTGTTGAGCAGATATCCCTGCGCGAATCCCATTTCGTAATTGTTTCCCCACACATTGAGAATTTCCTGGTCGCCATTGGAACGAAGAGAACCGTTAACAGCGCTAACGTTTAAAGTAATAATAAAAATTAATATAGCTAAAATAAGCTTTTTCATTTTTTTCCTTCGAATATGAATTTTTTTTATTTGTTTTTTACTCTAAAATTGACTCAGGTCGAGTTTCGTTTGGACGCTTACGTTGTTCTCTTCGAACCATCCGCCTATCATTTCAAGAGCGTATCTTATCGTTGTTGATTGCGAGAGATATTTTTTTAAAGAGTCAAGAGGAGTGTCAAGAGGTTCTTTTTCCATTGTTATTATTTCGGAAATTATGCCGTTTGATTCTATGTATGCGAGGTCGATATCAAATTTACAGCCTATCATATGGAAAACTTTTCTGCTTTCGTCGGGAAAAACAAATAGCATCCCATGGTTTTCCGCAAGCGTATCTCTAAATGCCAGTCCGTTTACTCTTTCTATGGGTGTGTCTGCGATTTCTACTTGTACTATTTGGTTTCCTACTTCTATGGTTCTTGTATTTCCTTGACCGTTTCCTTCTGAAAGATTACATCCTGTAATAAATAAAACTATAAAAAAAAATATTAAAGTTTTATTCTGTCTTAATAATTGTCTCATAACAACGCCATCCTTTTTGTAAAACGGTTAAATATTATCCACATCTATTGATAAGGCAGTTGATACGCCGACTTCTTCCATGGTTATTCCGTAGATAAAATCAGATCTTTCCATTGTCGCTCTGTTGTGTGTAACGATCAATATCTGGGAAGTTTCGGAAAATTCACGCATTATATCGTTAAACCTCTCAATGTTATTTTCATCGAGGGGAGCGTCGATCTCGTCCATAATGTATATAGGAGATTGTCTTTTTCTCATAATTGAAAGAAGAAGCGCAACAGCGGCAAGGGTTTTTTCTCCGGTAGAGAATAATTCCATACTCTTAAGTCTTTTTCCTTTGGGTCGTACGAGAATTTCTATATCGGATTCGAGAATATTTGTACTGGGTAATCTTATATCGGCTTCTCCTCCGGGTGAGAGTTTGGTATAGATAGATTTAAAGTCTTCTTTAATGCTTAAAATTGTTTCTTTGAATTCTCTTCTTGCTTTTGTATCTATTTCTTCTATGGTTTCTTCTATGTCCTGTTTGGATGAGATTAAATCAGAGCGTTCCGCTTCAATTTTATCCAGTTCTGCCTGTCTTTCTTCGTATTGGGTTAATGCGAGCGGGTTTATAGGGTATAGAGTTTCTATCTTCCTCTTTATTTTTTCTATATGCTCGAAAATGTTTTCTGCTATTTCTACTTCTTCTCCGTTTATTTCCACTCCGAATTCTTTGAATATTCCGCCTTGAAGACTGTCTTTTTTATAATTTTCTTCCGAAACTGCCATTTTTAACTCGGAGATTTCCTTTTCCAGTTTGTTCTTTTCTTCCTGCATGGATGTGTATTTCGATTTTTTATCACTAAGTATTTCTTCTGCTTTTTGTATCTTGTCATTTAATGCTGAATTCTTTTTCTTTAGTTCTTCAAATTTTTCCGTTCCCTTTTTAATGGTAACCGTTAGTTCCTTAATTTCTTTTTCAAGGATAGCTTTTCTCTGTATTAGTCTTAACCCTTCTTTTAGTTTGCCTATTTCTTCTCTGGTTTCGTTTTCCCTGTCCGTTATCTTTTCTTTCTTTTTTTCTACTTTTGCAAGTTCTTTTTCTGCTTCTTCTTTTTTATTTTTAATTTCTGCCTGGTTTTTATAGTTAAGGGAAAGTGTCTTTTTTACATTTTCCTTTTCTTTATCTTCTTCCGCGATTGTTTTCTTTATATTTTGGATTTCCTTTTTTGCGTTATTTATATTATTGTTAATCGATTCTATTTTCAGTTCTACCCGGCTGATCTCAAATTCGAATTTAGCTTTCTCTGCTGTAATTTTTTCCCTTTCTACATTTTCCTTTTTTAGTTTGATTTCAAGCTGATTGAGAATGTTTATAATTCCATTTCTCTTTTCTTCGAGTTTTTTAATTTGTATTTCGTATTCTTTTTCTTTAAGGGTGAGTTCCTTTTCTTTTGCTCTCCGGATTAGTACGCCTTCTTTATTTTTTGAGAGTATGATGAAATTGTCCATCAGTATATCTCCGTTTCTTGTAACCCAGAATCCGCCTTTCTCTTTTGCGTTTTTTATTGCTTCTTCGAGAGTTTCGGCAAAGTTGTATTGGGAGAGTTCTCTTTTGAGGAGATGAGCAAATTTTCCCGATACAACCCCCGCAAGACCACTATCTTTACCACCAGATTCTTCTTTGTCTTTTATTGCGAATATTCCGCCTTTTAATGATTCTTTTTTGATGAATTTTAACACTTCTTGTATTTCATTGGATTTTCCGACCGAACTTTTTACTCTTTCCTCGAATATGGCTTCTATCGCGGCTTCATAACCTTTTTTTACTTCTAGATTGTCCGAAAGTGAGGGTAAGTTGAATCTTTCGTTGATCTTTTTCATTTCTTTTGATATTTCAATGTCTTTATTCTTGTAAAACTCAATTTCTTTTTTTGTTTTTTCGTTTTCGGATGTTACTGATGTTAATTTTCGAAGGATAGCGGTCTTCTCGTTTTCAGACTTTTCAATTGATTTGGCAAGGAAGTTAATTGTTTTTGTATTTTCTTTTAATTTTTTCTCTATTTCTTCTATAGTTGAATTGAGCTCTTTTATTTTTATATTTTCTTTATCGATTTCTTTTTTATATTCTTTTTGATTTTCTTCAAGCGAAAGCATGCGTTGGCTCTGCTCTTCTTTTTTTACGGTGAGAGAAAGATTTTTTTCTTTTAATGTTTCGATTACAGAGGTTACATGCGAATATTCTTTTTCGATTAATCCTATTTTTTCCTTATGGATTTGTATTTGGGCGTTTAACTTTTCTTCTGTTCCTTCGATATCATCCATTTCTTTCTGTAATTCTTCTATTATGGAAGGGATGTCTTCCGGCAGGTCTTTAGTGAAGTTATCTATATGTTTAAGTTCGCCGGCATTTCCCGCTTTCTTTTCTCTTAAGTTCGATGTATTTTCTTGAATATCCTGTATTTCGTTTCCTCTTTCTCTGTATTCTTCTCTTTTCTCTCTTAGTTCTTCTTCGCCTATTTTTATTTCGCTTTCCCATTTGCTGATTATGTTCTGCGTTTCATTGATTTTTTTACTCTGTTCACCGATTTTGTTTTCTCTTTCTTTTAATGTGTTTTCTATTTCAAATAAACGGTGTTTAGCTACGATAATTGATTTTTCTTTTAATTCTTCTTTGAATTGATGATATCTTTTTGCTCTGTTTGCTTCGTTCTTAAGGGAACGAGCAATACTTCTCTTTTCGTTCAGGATGATTTCCACTTTTTCAAGAGAGTTGGATACGGAGTTTAGTTTGTTTTGCGCTTCTTTTCTGTCGCCTCGATATCTTTTTATGCCTGATATTGATTCAAAAATTTCTCTTCTAAGTTCCGAATCCGAGATTAGAAAATCTTCGACCAATCCCTGGTTTAAGATAGCGGATTTTAAACCGGTATTCGCGAACAGGTCCTGGATGTCGCGAAGACGGCAGGGAGTGTTGTTAATAAGGAATTCTCCCTCTCCCGAACGAAAAAATCGTCTTTTTATTTCTACTTCATCGTAGTCCGTAGGTATTCCGCCGTTGTTTTCAAAAATCAAGACAACTTCTGCCATTCCTACAGGAGCCCGTGTTTCTGTACCCGTAAAGATAAGGTCTTCCATTCCCTCTGCTCGCAGGGATTTAGCACTCGTCTCTCCGAGGGTCCATTTTATAGCATCTATTATGTTGCTCTTTCCGCAGCCGTTAGGACCGACGAATGAAGTAATGCCTTCTTTTAAATCAAAACACGTTTTCTTCGGGAAGGATTTGAATCCTGATAATCTAATTTCCTTTAAGCGCATATCGATTTTAATTTATAAAAATGAACAGAATAGTCAAGAGGATTAAAACCCATAATCCCCAAAATTAATCTCACCGCAGAGACGCAGAGAACGCAGAGATTTTAAATGTTGGTCTGTTGGACGGTTAGTCGGTTGGGCTGTTTTTCCCCACCAACACACTAACTCACTAACTTAATTCAAAAGAACAATTAAAACTTTAAATGGGGTGGGGGTATGATTTTATTATATTTTATTTTTCAGTAGATTTGGATTCGAATTTCCAGAAATCCTTCGGGGGTATTATTGGTATATTTTTGAATTTCTTTAGAATAAGTAGATCTTTATCGCCTGTGATAAGGCAATCCGCTTTTCCGCTTAATGCGCCGGCTATTACATTATCATCATCCGCGTCACGGCAAACTCGTTTTTTTAAGGTTTGGGCTTTTACAACTGTTAAATTTGTTTTGAGAAATGATAGGGATTCTTCTGTTAAGTGCTTGTCGAAGGAAAACTTTTTTCTTAAACTTCTATGATATTCGCCTAACACCCATTCGGTAGTCAGGATTGTATGGCTTGTTAAACAATGTTCGAAGAGTTCCGCGCAGATACCGTGAGAAATAAAAGCAGCAATGAGAACGTTTGTATCAAAGAATAACCTCATGAGACTTTTTCGAATACATCCTCATCGGTATATATACCCTTTTTTTTCGCTTCGGGAATCATTTTGCCTCTTAAATTTTTGAATTCCTCTTTCGCGAAAAATTGGCGCAAAGCCTGCTTTACGATTTCACTTTTGCTGTTTTGTAAACTCCTGGAAAGTTCTTCTAATTTTTTCTTTAAATCCGTAGTTAAACTGACTGAAATAACTTCTCTCATTTTTTTTGCCTCCTGTATTACAATTTAATAAAATTATTTCTTTTGTCAAGGATTAAATTTGCCACGAAGACAC
>CAYYUB010000064.1:0-7936 GCA_964474855.1 uncultured bacterium | reverse complement strand
CCATTAAAATAAATACCGAAAAAAGAGGAGCACCAATCTCTGAATACATCTACGGTCAATTCATCGAACATCTGGGGAAGTGTATATACGGCGGCCTGTGGGCTGAAATGTTGAAAGACCGCAAATTTTATTATGAAATTACAGACAAATTCGAGCCATGGGCAGAAAGGAATGAACCTTACTGGAATACAGGCTATTATAAATATTTGAACGCTTCGCCCTGGCAGGTAATCGGGCCAAAAGGAACAGTCACAATGGATTCTGTTAATCCCTATACGGGGAAACATTCTCCGGTTATCCATGGGAATAAAAGTAATTTAAAAACCGGTATCAAACAATCATGGCTTACTTTAAAGAAAGGGCAGAAATACACGGGGAGAATAATTCTTGCCGGAGAGAAAAAGTGCGCTCCTGTAACTGTACAACTTGTCTTAAAAAAAGGTAAAAGATTATCTCACGAAATTAAAAATATAACTTCGGAATATAAAGAATATCCTCTGGAATTTGTTGCTCCTGCGTCGTGCGGGGATTGCGAATTAGAAATATTTACTGAAAAAGAAGGAAGTTTTAAAATCGGAACTATTTCCCTGATGCCCGCGGATAACATCAAAGGATGGAGAAAAGATGTGGTTGGGTTATTAAAAGAACTAAACGCGCCTGTTTATCGCTGGCCGGGAGGAAATTTTGTCAGCGGGTATAACTGGAGAGACGGGATAGGGGAGAGAGATAAACGTCCGCCTAGAAAAAATCCCGCCTGGCAAGGCGTAGAATCCAATGATGTAGGAATACATGAATATATGGAATTAATGGAAATGATAGACGCGGAACCATTTGTCGCTGTAAACACAGGTTTAGGCACAATAGAAGAAGTCGCGGAAGAAGTTGAGTATTTCAATGGCTCTATAACTACTCCCATGGGAAAACTGAGGGCAAAAAACGGGCACCCCCAGCCCTATAATGTTAAATGGTGGGCGATTGGGAATGAGATGTACGGGAGCTGGCAGTTGGGACATATGCCTATCGATGAATATACTAAAAAACATAATGAAGTAGTAAAGGCTATGAGAAAAGTGGATGATAATATCAAACCTATCGCTGTGGGTGAGGTAGGAGAATGGACGCGAAAAATGCTCGAAAACAGTTCCGATTATATGAGCCTTATCAGTGAACATATATATGTGAAAGAAAAAGTAGATATACCCGAACACTCGGCGCAGTTGGCGGATGCTATCCGGGGAAAGGCAGAAGCGCACAGAAAATACAGGAGAGAAATAAAAGGACTTGCGGAGAAAGACATCGATATCGCTATGGATGAATGGAATTACTGGTATGGTGATTATATTTACGGCGAACTGGGAGTGCGCTACTATATGAGAGATGCTCTCGGTGTCGCCAGAGGTTTTCATGAGTACTATAGAAATAGTGATATCGTATATATGGCTAACTATGCGCAAACCGTAAATGTCATCGGCGCTATAAAAACAAACGATACTACTTCAACTTTTGCCGCAACCGGTATGGTTTTGAAATTATACAGAAACACTTTTGGCTCTATCCCCATCGAAATATCGGGTAACGCGGGCGATTTGGATGTTTCTGCAGCTTTAACAGAAAATAAGGATTCAATAACCATTTCAATAGTTAATCCCACTGAAAGTGATCAAAAATTAAATATAAATCTTCCGGAGGTCGGGAATAAATCGGAAGCAACAAAGTGGGAAATACATCATCCTAATCCTGCAGCATATAATGAACCCGGAAAAAAACCTGAGGTAGATATAATAAGAAAAAAGGTTAAAATAGACATCAATAATCTACCAATTAAAAAGTATTCTATAGTTATATATAAAATGAGTCTGCCACATTAAGGGTATCCATAAACGGGGTTGAACTTTTTTTAATTCGCAAAAAATCCTGTCAATTTGTGTTTGTCCTGTATGAAAAATATGGGGTCAGTTCTTACTTTTTGGATTTCAAAACAATAGCTATCGCTATAGTTAAATCGCCAAATTAAAAAAACGTCAAATAGTTTTTTAGGATTTAGGAAACAACAAAAAAATCTAAGCTACTCTGTAGTTCTTTTCTTGACATCATCGTCATCTTTATCAACGCCTCTGGCATACCTTGCCGGGTAGGATTGCTTACCTCTTGCAGAGAACCAGAGGATCCGGTTAAGCATATCATCATTTCCTTTATCAATATGATCAAACTGAGGATCAAGGCTTTGCCTGGCATAATAGAGTTCTTTTCCTATGAGATTGATTAGTGGTGGATTCATTTCGTCGAGCGGAATCCGGTTGGGGAGTACTTCATAAGGAGTATAGTCCGGAATAGTTGTAAAACAATCAAACATCGGGGAAGCAATGGCGTCCTGAATATTCATGGGTGGTAGTCCCAATATCTGTTCCATGGTCCGGATCATTGAAGGCTGGGTATAAAAAGAAGAAACAGTTTGACGGAGCCTGGAGTAGGGACTGATGACCAGGCCAACAGTACGGTAGGCAGAAAGATGATCCCATCCATCCTGTGAATCGTCTTCGGTGACAAAAATGACAGTATTTTTCCAGAACCGGCTATGAGTAACCGCTTCGACAATTCTTCCCAGCGCAAGGTCATTATCGGCAACCTGGGCCCTGGGTGTGGGAAAATCTGGCCGGGTTCCTGCAGTATGATCGTTGGGCAGTGCAAGGATCATTAGTTCCGGCAATGAATCCCCTTCCATGGCTTCGTATTCCTTCCATTCCCTGATAAAGGCATCTGCCCTGAGAATATCAGGAATAACATGGTTATCGTATCCCGGGTATGTGGGGCTGAGTAACTTTCTGACAGGAGCTACCGTAGTGGTGTTTGTAAAATTGAACGGTTCTCCTCGCAGGAATCCCGAATAAATATCTTTCCAACCCAATGTATCATCGAATAGGGGACTGGCAGCCTCACCATAAATTCTTACTGTTTTTCCGTTCCGTATTGCATTATCCCAGAGGAATCCGGTGGGAGCATAAACAAGAGCGTCATTTTGCACATGGGGATAACTGCGAAACCAAGCACGAACATTTTTTTCAATATAATCCGTTACAATGGCAGCATCGGTCCATTGATGGCCTTCGGCTGAACATTTCCCGGAAGCATGATATGCATCCATTAGCAGAAAGTCATCGGCCAGCTTATGGGTATTCGGAGTAACCTGTTTGCCATAGATACACAAGGAACTATCTCCCCTTCCTTGCTCCATATCACCCAGCAGCTGGTCGTAGGTGCGGTTTTCTTTGATGATATAAACAACATGTTTGAAAACGGAAGGTTCGCCGATCCGTTCAGGAACCGGTTTTGGTTCCATGTTTTCCCGCGGAGGGACCTGTGCCCCATATAATCTTGATAGCTGGTTCAGAGCAATGACTTCTTCTGTATATTTTTTTAATGATTTTTGCCCTGGAATTTCCAGAATCGAAACCGAAGCCAGCATATGGTGAACATTATATGCCGGTGTGGTCAAGCCATCCGGTATCAGTGACAGTCTGGCTCCTTCACCTTCCAGGTTCGTGATGAACATCCGCTTATCGCCTGATAAACAAATCGACGAGGGATAAGCCCCCGTCGGGATAAATCCCTCGATGTAACTTTCAGGGGATTCCCCTTTTGAAGCCGCCTGACTGCCCAGCTTTACCACAGCAATGGCATTGTCCATTCCATTGGCTACGTAAAGGATTTTGCCATTCGGTGAAATTGCCAACCCATTTGGTGAATCACCAAAGAAGGGATTGTTTTCCGGTAATATCCGTACCGATATAGTTTCAACGATGGCATCGGTTTCTGTACTGATCACACTAACATGATCGCTGTTGGCATTGGCAACATAAATAAATTTTTTATCCCGAGAAGCAATGATATCATTAGGGTGCAGACCTACCTCGATCGTTTTTAGAAGGTTACCGGTCTCAGGGTCGATTACTGAAACGCTTCCTTCACGGGTAGCCCCCGTTTTAGGATCAACACGTGCCAGACCCCACGGAACTCCGGCTACATCCACATCCCCTGATTCCGGTGGTCTTCCTCCCCAATTGGTTATATACAGTTTGTCGTTAGATTCAATCAACCCATAAGGAGCCACGCCCGTTTCCTGTATCCATATCGTATCTCCTGTTTCCATGTCCTGTTTTACGATTTTGTTGTTACCATTGAGGACCACATAAAGAAACTCACCGTCAGATTCTTCGCGGATCAGTATCTCGTTGGGCAGCGCGACACCTGCATCTTGATCGGGAGGATACTCCAGTATCCGGGTTATCACTGCACTACTGCCATCCCATTTCACCTGTAATGCAAATGACTTGTTGGGCATGCTCACTGCACTAAACCAGATATAATCTACTCCTGTGCTGGTATGCCAGCAAATTCCCGAATAGGTGCTCTTTGCGCTATTTAATTCCGGAATATCTTCCAGATAAAATACATCAACAACTTCCTCGGTGATCGTATTGATGAAAACAAGACTATGGCGTTCCTGCACAACGAGCCATTGTTCGTCCGGCGAAAGAACTGCATCAAGTGCATGATTCTCGAGACTATGGTTTCCGAAATATACCTGTTTGCCTGCCGGACGGATGAACCTGTCACATGGCAGAATAATTGGCTCCCGAGATTCCATGGTCGGGAGGCAGGTATTTTGCTGGCAGGCTAAGTTTGTACCCAATAGGATAAGTAATACCAAAATTGTGAATATCCGCTGCAAAAATATATAGCCTTTTCCATATCGACAATTTATTATATTTTTAATTGTAATCATAGTATAAAGGTAAAAAGACAAACAAAGAAGTCAAGGGATGCAGTGCAAAGCACTGAGAGTCATTAGTCACAAGTCAATAGTCATGAGTCAAAGAAAAAAAAGAGGACCGATGACGGCAGAAGAAGTAGATTCTTCGAATCTGAGTCAAATCGGTCTCTCGTCTACGGTCATCTGTCTTTCTTGTTAACTGACCAACGAATAGTGACCGCGCCGAATACCAGGCAAGTAGCAAACAAAGAGACTGCAGCGTTCCGAATCCCCGCCGGTCCCTCTATTGTTTACTCAACTGAAATCTTTAATGTGTACATCCCGGGATCGCGAGAATCCCCCACCATATTAACGGGAAACCTGTAAAGTTCAGTGGCGTCTCTCTCTGATTCGCTAACTATTGTCTCTTCTTCTCCTTTTACTCCACTGTTACATTCCGAGTCGCTTTCCCATTCCCAGAGTCTAACGTCAAAACCGCTGGCCGGTATTGTCTTTACCGTTACGATCTGTCCGGGCTCAAGACTGATTTTATAATTATCGCTTTGGTCGCCATACCCCAGATGACCATCCGAATATGTTCCCGCCTCTAATTTTACAACGTTTTCATCTCCGGCTCCGGCATCCCCGTTAGAATTACCATCATTTCGAGGAGTCATATTAACTTCAAAATCATAGTTCCCTGCACCACTTACAGCACCAATCATTATATCGATACGAGTGATATCCCTTCTATCAATATCTGAACCGACACAGAGATTTTCCCCTTCCCCCTTTACGCCATCATTTGCCATGAATTCCGCGCACATTACCACAACATCAACTCCACTGCTAGGCGTCACTTTTATACATGCTACGTCACCCGAGTTGTACCTAACGGTATATGCATCTCCGTTATCACTCTCACCCACTGTACCACTATATTTGGTTCCCGGTTCAACCCGGTAAGGACTTGCCATATCTGCCGGAACATCACCGCTGCTACCCGCATCATTTTGCTCGCTCTTTTCTTCCGCTACTTCCTGGGATGGTTCGGCAGGCTCCGAAACCTGTTCTTCACTGCTCTATTCCTCTTGAGAACCACCATCACCACCACATCCGCTTATCAATACAGCGCCAATCATCAATAACAAAAAGAGAAGCAACGGATTTCTAGAGTTAAATCTTGACATAATACATACCTCCTTTTTTATGTTTGTTAAACTTTATATACATTATCATTTTTTTTAATTTTTCAAGGGGGGTTAAATTTCAAGGTTTCTGGAGTCAAATCTCGACATTTGACAATTTTTATCAGAGTGTCCTAAACCTTTCTCAAATCGATAACTTAGTATTTTATTAATTATAGTCTCAGTATATAAAGGTTAAGATGATTATTGGAATAGTTAAGTGTCTGTATCAGATACCAGGTCTTAGGTTTTAAGTACAACATAAATAAAAACTCTGTGTCCTCTGTGGCTCCGTGTGAGATATAAGTTTTTGTTTTGACTCGTGACCAGTGACTCTGTTTACTGCAACAACCGAATAGTAAAAAAGGCTATCATTATAAAAGATATAACAATTTTTAAGAAAGTTCCTCCGAAGAAACCTATAACCGCACCGGTGCCTGACCGGAAAGCTTCTTTTAACTTTTTTCCAACTATAAGTTCACCGATTAAAGCACCAAATAGCGGACCTAAAATTATCCCCCAGGGAACAAAAAACACACCGACAATTGCTCCAATGAAAGCTCCCAGGAATCCGAGCTTCGAGGCTCCGAATTTTTTAGAGCCTATGGAACTTGAAATATATTCGATTACTACAGCCAATACGGTTAATATAAGAAAAATAATAATAAGCTTTCTGGAAATAATCGCGAACCCTGTGAGCCACGCGTAAATGTAAATTCCGGCAAAAACAAGAGGCGTACCGGGCAGCATTGGCAAGATACAACCAATTAAACCTATCAACATAAGAAGATAGCAGCAAATTAGTATAAATGTATGCATAAATTGTATTTATTTAAAGAAAGAGGCAAGCGCAGACGGGCCTCCCCTTCCTTTCATTTGTTTCATTAACTTTTGAGCCATCATGAACTCTTTAAGCAAACGATTGATATCTTGAACGGAAGTCGCGCTTCCTTTTGCGATACGTTTTCTTCTGGAACCATTCAAAATAGAAGGGTTTTTTCGCTCCCCGGGCGTCATCGATTGAATAATGGCTTCGGTTCTTATCATCTGCTTTTCATCCATAAGCTTCTTTAGCCCCTTGCCTCCCGGAAACATATCAAGAAGCGCGTCAAGAGGCCCCATCTTCTTTAATTGTTTTATCTGCCCGAGAAAATCCTCCAGATCGACCTTACCCTCTTGTACTTTCTTTTGAAATTTTTCTACGTCTTCCTTTTTAATCGCCTTTTCCGCTTTTTCCTGGAGTGTTTTAAGATCTCCCATACCAAGAATTCTTGAAGCAAGTCTTTCCGGGTGTAAGACCTCTAGAGCATCCGATTTCTCACCAATCCCTATAAATTTTATAGGTTTCCCCGTGACCTTTCTCATCGAAAGAGCCGCGCCGCCTCTCGCGTCCCCATCCATTTTGGTGAGAATAATGCCGGTTATTCCAAGCGCTTCATCAAACTCCTTCGCGATATTTACGGCATCCTGTCCCGTCATCGAATCGGCTACAAGAAGGATTTCGGAAGGTTTAACCGTATCCTTTACCTTTTTAATCTGTTCAATCATGTCTATGTCAATATGTAATCGCCCGGCGGTATCGAAGATAAGAGTGTCGTATCTCTTGAGTACGGAACGAGTAAGAGCCTGTTTGCAGAGTTTTACTTCGTTATCGGATCGCTCGGAAAAATAAGGAAGGTCTTCCCTCTCTGCCATATCACGCAGCTGCTCGAAAGCCGCAGGTCTTTTAACATCAGCGGGAATAAGAAATGGATTCCGTCTCTTACTTTTCAGAAAACAACCTAATTTTATGGCTGTAGTCGTCTTTCCTGAACCCTGCAAACCTACGAGCAAAATGGACGTCGGCTGTTTGTCTAACAGGAGAGGTTCCGCCTTTCCGATTAAACCTATTAATTTCTCCCCTACAATCTGAATTATCATTTCCGCGGGGGTAAAACTATCATAGATTTTTCGCGCCACTGCTTCATTCTCAACCTCAGTAACGAAACCCTGCGCCACC
>CAYYUB010000063.1:0-8015 GCA_964474855.1 uncultured bacterium | reverse complement strand
CAAGAGCAACCTTTAAATTATTCCAGCCCTCTTTTTTAAGAAGACTTGCTGCCATCATCGAACGAAGACCGCTTCCGCAAAAAACACAAACGTGTTTTCTTTCAGGCACTTCGTCCATTCTCTCATAAAGTTGAGTAATGGGTATACTTAAAGCGTCAGGTATTCTGCCCTTCTCTTCCAGTTCTTTTTCACCTCTAACATCAAGAATGACAATTTTTTCTCCTCTATCCAGAAGACGGCATAAATCCTGCACTTTGATTGTTTCAATCGATGCGCTTTCTTTCCCGGAGGTATTCCATCCAAGCATTCCCCCGGAAAGACAACCGGCAATATTATCATAACCGAGCCTTATCAACAATCTTACAACGGGCAGGGGATCATCTGTTTCGTTAACAAGAAGTATCGGCTTATCATAAGGCAAAAACCAGCCGGCAAAATTCGGTATTCCCTCTTTCCAGATAGATATAGAACCCGGGATGTGAGCAGAAGCGAAACTTGATTCCATCCGGGAATCAAGAACTACTGAGCTTTCTGCTGTTTTCGAAAATTCATCAGGGGAAAGAGGAGCAGGTACCGGCAGAGAACCGAGTACAGGCGCACCTTGCACATTGTATTTTTCCATCTGTTTAAAATAATAAGGTTTCTCCAAATCCTTTGCTATATTTTTAATAAAATCTTTTTTTTCGGTAAATTTAAGTTTCGGATTTAGCTTTTTCTCAAGCCCAATTGTAGTCCATGGTCTATCTGCGATTTCTCCCCCGCATACAGAACCTGCACCGTGAGCAGGACAGACAATAACTCCGTCACCAAGAGAGAAAAACTTATGGAAAATAGTATCGTAAAGCATATCCGCCATTTCTTTCATATTATTTTTACCAAATAAATCGGCTCTTCCGACATCACCCGCAAAAAGAGTGTCCCCCGTAAAAAGAATCCAGGGAGAACCGCTGACGTCAAAAAGAAGATAACTCATACTACCTTTAGTGTGACCGGGAGAATAAATCGCCTCAACTTTATAAGAACCCACCTTCCATTCCTGTCCATCGTTCACCTCTTGCCCGTATTTATAATCCAACTGCGAATCCGCATGGAAAATCTCAGCTCCCGTCTTCTCCGAAAGTTCTCTCGAACCCACAACGTAGTCTTCATTTCGATGAGTTTCGAAAATATATTTGATTCGGAAACCCTTCCGGGAAGCCAAGAACAGATAAACATTAACGTCACGGCTGGGGTCGATTACAAAAGCTTCTCTGTTATGACCGAAAATGTAAGAATAATGAGCCAGACCTTCCGATTTAACTCTCTCGAAAAGCAAATTTTCCCCCTTTGTATTCAACTACTATAAATTACTCAGCCGCCTCTTCACATTCACACGAAAGATAATTTCTATCTTTGAACTCCTCCCTTTTTCCATCATTCCAATTGGCAACAGGTCGGTAATAACCGACAACTCTTGAATAAACTTCAGCTCCAATCGCGAGAACTTTCTCCTTGGAAACTTCCTTCCTCTCGAGGATACTCTCCTCCATCAAAAAAACCTCCTTAATTTTACCGTGGATCTTTACCGGTTACCGTTGGGTTTTCAGGATAAGAAGACCACTGGGTGAAAGAACCCTCATAAATCTTTACGTCGGGATACTCAAGAAGAAACTTGAACATAATAAACTCGTTTGTTGCCTCTCTTCCCGTACCACACGAGCAAATTACGGTCTTATCCGGCATTATGCCTATTCCGTCCAAAATACCCTTAATTTCATCTTCGTCTTTCAAAAGAGTAGGATTTCCCTCAACCATTAAAGTTTTCCATGGAAGACTTATCGCGCCGGGAATGTGTCCGGGCTTGGGCCAGGGACCTTGACCCTCGTAAACATTCGCGGGTCTCGCATCAAGTAGAACAACACCCTCATTATCCTTAACTTTCTTAAAATCTTCGTATTCAATCCAGTAATCTTTCCTTAAATTAACCTTAAAATCCGATTCTTCAATAACCGGGAATTCCTTCGTAAGCTTTCTACCTTCCTTCTTCCAATCATTAAGACCGCCATCCAGAACATAAACTTTATTATGCCCGAACCTTACAAGAGAATAAGCCACCATTGTCTGCTCAAGACCATCACCCCAACCCCTGACACCTCCAACGCCGGTATAAACTACAACAGGTCGATCATTAGAAAGACCAACTCTCCCGAAAAGTAACTCCGCAACTTCTTCCGGCACGTAAAAACCAGGTTTACCCCTATAAGGCACCCTCAGCAACTTTGGATTGAAATAAACGGCACCGGGAATATGCTCAAGTATATAATCATGTATATCAGGCTGAACATCAAGAATAGAAAACTTCCCACCCAGATTTTCTTCGAGCCAACTGCCATGAGTCCACTTCAAAACCCCACCACCCAAAGGATACTCTTTTTCCATACTAACCTCCGTCACTGTAACCGTTTCAAAAATGTAATTGTTACAATTTTATACTATAATAAGGATTTTCTTTTAATTGTCAAGGGGGCTTTTAGGTCTCAGGTCTGCGGTTTTAGGTTTTAGTTAAAAAAAACAAAAAATATTTAATTTTAATTGCACAATCTGTTGTTCCTGTAGTAGATTCTTTGAATCAGTTAAATGTTTAAATCGTTGAATAGTTAAATTGTAAAAATAAAACAAAAAAATCAGTGTAAATCCGTGTTCATCCGTGGCTAATTCAAGGTGTTGTGTGGTGGGTTTTGTTTTGACTCATGACTCTTGATACACGATTGTTTTTTTGGCTTTAACTCTTGACTTTTTGCGAAAATCAAGTATTTTAGTCACAGTAAAATGTGGTTAAAAACCTCCAAGATCTCTAGGAATCTATCTGTGGTTAATTCTCTTTTATTCCCCTTCTGGTTTTGCCGGTTATATATAATAACACTCTATTTTAGAAAAGAGTATTCTGATTTAATTACATTTTTACAATAATGCAAATATTCTAACCTAAAGGAGGTAAAATGAATATATACGTAGGTAATATTTCATCGGAATTAACTGAGGAAGAAATCAATGAAGCTTTCGCAGCTTATGGAGAGCTGACTTCGGTTAAGATAATTAAAGATAAGTACACAGGCGAACCTAGAGGATTTGGATTTGTCGAAATGCCCGATAAAGCTGAGGCTGAAGCCGCAATGGCTGGTTTAAACGGCAAAGAACTTAAAGGTAAGGAACTTATTGTAAATGAAGCTCGTCCTCGTCCGGAAGGCTTTAGAGGCGGTTCGAGAGGAAGAGGTGGCGCACCTGGCGGCGGTCGCTCTCGGTGGTCAAGATAGAAATTATCTAAGAACTATTAACATATAAGGGGGCATCGTTCAACAATATTATATTGTATGTAATTTTGCCCCCAAATACATATTATTAATTCATCTTTTAATTCGCCAGATTTTAGAATTTAGTTTTGACTTTGGACTAATAAACAAATCTATGAATATCAGTGTATACCCCTGTTAATCTGTGGCTAGCATTTTAGTTAGGAGGTTGGGAAGTTAGGGAGTTAAATACAACCAAAAATCCTGTTAATTCTGTTTAATCTGCGTCCAATTATTGGTGCTGGGGTGTGCGGCTCTGTGTTCTCTGTGTCTCTGTGTGAGAATGTATCCTAAAAATATTCTCCGATTATCTTCTTAACCTCTCCCAGCCATTTCTTACGTTCTTCAGAGGTACTTGTAACAATAACCCCAAAGTTTTTTCTGTAGCAATCTTTTACGCCGCAAAACTCAAAAACACATTTCTTCCAGAGCAGCTCAAGAGGATCGCTAAACGCTTTTTGCCCTCTTTCCCGGGGGGTATTTGACGTATTAAATACAATAGCAATACTAGCTTTTAAGATTCCAACAGGTACAACCTCTCCATTATCACCATCTAAAAATCTATAAGCTATACCCACTCGCAAAACCCTGTCTATCCAACCTTTCAAGATTGCCGGAGGCTGCCCCCACCAATTCGGATGAACAATAATAATACCGTCCGATATAGATATCTCCTCGCAATAATTCGTAATCGAATCAGGTAATACAACATCTTCTTCGATTTCTTTAGGTGGAAGCAAAGGGTCAAATTCTTCCGCATAAAGGTCATGAAAATAAACTTCATGTTTCTTTTTATTAAGTGTATCCACAACCGTTTTGGCAATAGCATGATTAAAACTTTCCTTCTTCGGATGAGCAAGAATGACCGAGATTTTCATTGCAAATTTCCTTACTTCCCAACCTTACCATGCAATGTTTTTTTGAAAAATTTACCGCTTTCCGTAAGTTCATAACTTTCCCAGGATTTCAACATCTTTGGATGCCAATCAGGGTCAAAGATCCAACCAACCCAACTTATACCCCTTTCTTCAAGATACCTAATTATAGCTTCTCCGTAACCTTTATTCTCACCCTTTGCTATACGCTCAAGATCAAAACCAAACTCCGTTGCCATAACAGGATACTGACCTTTCGCGAATCCGAAATTCTCATCCCATTTAGGTTCCCATGGTTTTTTTCTTTTCATATAATAAGGATGAACCGAATAGGCAATTCCCTCCGCATCAATGGGATCATAGTGAACATTATTCAAATCATACGCCCAATCAAATCCCGCCACAAGAGGAATTGTTTCTTTATCATACGCACGAATAAGATTAATTATATCTTCATTTATTTTTTTCCATTGGCTCCAGGTCATATTGCCAAGAAGACCAAAAAAGTGTGTTGGTTCGTTAAATATTTCGTAGAAAGCAACCGTGTTGTTTCCCTTAAAATGCGCCGCGATAGTTCGCCAAAACTCGTAAGTTTCTCTTTTCGTGGTGTTATACATAGTATTCTGAAAAAGCTCCATTTGCAAATTGCCAATAGAATGCCAATCGATTATAACGTAAATCTTAAGTTCCGTACACCACTTAACAGCCTCATCAAGCAGTTTCAAATAACCTTGTGGAGTACGCGCCCTCCACGCAACAGGATGAACAGGAATGCGGACTATATTCGCACCCATCTTTTTTACTTCTTCAAAATGTTTTTTACTCCAGTATCCCTGACCTTCAAGCTTATCCGGGTCGGAAATCGCCAGACCGCGGAATACAATCTTATCGCCTTTGGGATTAACAAACTCATTCCCCTTTACACTGATAAGTGGAAGTTCCTTTTTCCTGGGATTCTCGGCAGGTTTCTGCCACGGTGGCTGATTCCACCAATAAGCTCCTTCTTTCACTTCTTTTTTCTGCTCTGCGTAAAGGTTTGGTATCAATAATAAGAGCATTAAAGTAATTATTGATAAACGGATTAAATATCTCATACAACTTCCTCCTTGTTAATTATTGCGTATTAACTTTTACTTCAGCAATCATTAAGTATTTCATATCGCAAATAAATTCTTTGCTTTTTTCTAATAGATCGAACGAATAAAAGAAATAATTAAACATCTTATGAAAAATATCGGCAACAGAAAAAATGTCAATAGATATAAATTTTCTTCACAAAAGTCAGTTGTAAGGTGCTTTGTAGTACTATCAGCCAACTTTTTGTTTTTTTTGCAAAAAAATATCTCATTTGATTTTGTTTTCCTTGGAAATTAAATATCAAAAATTAAAAAGCAAAATTACGAACGAAAATGTAAAATTTACTCTTCCTCTAACCGCAAGAACTAAAAGATTTGTGTTGTTAGTGAAATTCGTTGTTTCTCTTATTTGGAGTGGTGAAGGGATTCTGTATTCTGACTTCTGGCTTCTGAATTCTTTGTTATATTTTTCCATTTTGATATTTGATTTTTGCATTTTAGCGGCTCTACCGCGACAGGTTAGCCTGAAGATTACTTTTCCCTCGTTTTGGAAATATTTTTCTGTCTAATCTGGGGTAAGATATCAAAACGAATAATAGCGGTAAGTAGAGAAATAATTACAAAAACCTCCGTCATCACACCCGCATAGGAGTAATGAATAATATTATATGTAATCCACAAAAGACGTGGAATAATAACAATGGAACGGATTAAACGTGGATTTTTCTTCCATAAACCAATCGTCTCAACAATCATAGCCATAATAGGCAGAAGACTAAGCCAGCCATTCCAGGAAAGAGCTCCGGCTATACAGAATAAACCGATAAAAATATACATCAAGGTGTTTTTATCGATCCATTTTTTCTTTCCTCTCAGAAGGAAAGAGAAAGTGCGGACTACACCTACTATATTCACCGCAAAGGCAGGCCAAACTTCCAAAAGGGCAAAATGGAAAATAAAACACATCTGCGCAATACCTAAAAAGATAAGAATAAGATGACGTTTGTTATTTTGAAAAGAAATTACCGCAAAGACAAATCCGACAAAACCTATTCCCTGAGCAATAAGATTATGGGTTCTGCCGGTATGTTCAATTAGTTGTAAAATTGAGGTTAAAAGCATCGGCTAACTTCTTTCAATATCTTTTTTGTATTGGTACATTTTATTGTATCCATTTTATCTCTCTATAAATCTCACATAACATATACAAAAAAACCTCCTCGGCAAGCCGTATAAATTATCATACATCCTATACTAAAAATTAGTTTATAAAATTTGGGATTTAGCAAAACAAAAAAGAAGGGGGAGGTTGGTTAATCTTGTGTTAATCTGCGTAATCTGTGGTTAAATAGATTTTAACAATCTTGACTAATATGAGAAAAGAGTTAAATTTCTTTATTAAATAAAAGGAGGCAGAAATGAGAAAAAAATATAGCTTTTCAAGTAACAAACTCTGGATTGCCCCGCTGTTGTTAGCCTTTCTACTAACTTTCTGCAGTGGTTCTACTGGGCCGGATATTTCCGATTATGAGATATATTACTTCAATGGTGATAATCTAGACTTCGCTGAAGACTCCACCGGCTTACTCATTATCGTTTTTAGAAACGCATCCGGTGAAGACGAAGAAATAAAAACAGTAATGCCCAACGAAAATATAACCATCTATGACGAAAATGGATATTCTTTAGAGTTATGGGAAAACGGAGGAGTCCTCTACATCTACCCGGTTACGGGAGGAACGAAAGCATATGCAGTCGGTATGAAAGGAGTTGTTGTGGAACACGAAAAATACGTTAACGAAAACACATACATGGTTCACTTTATTGATTTGACGACTGGAGATATTGATTATACCGCCGATATCGTCGAAATCGAAGAAGATGAATTCATAGCTGTATTTCAAGATCCATTAAACGATACCGTAGCCGTTGATCTTACTGGTACCTCAACAGTTATGGCGTACTCGTTCGAATTTAATAACGAGATCGGGCATGGAGAAGTTGAATTCCGGACAAGGGCAAACGGATATATTTACGCCGTTATTTACTCAGATATATTCGGTCTATGAATAGCTCTTTGAGATATTAATTGCGAAGTCGCCAAGGGGGAGTCTGCGCAAAAAAAAACTACTTCTCGCGGACAACTCAAAATAGGACAAAAAAGGTCTAACACTATTCTTTATTGTCCTATTTATTAACGTAGAATCAATATATATCTTAATCTAATATGCCTTAATGCTAAATTACCATGACGGTCTTATACCGGGAGCATAAGGGAATCTAAGACTCTTATAATACTCAAGTGTACCCGAAGGTTTTTCGTACTTTGCAGGGATAGGTTTTTTCGAATATGACTGGAAATATAACAGGCATGAATTTCTCCACCAGATTGCTTCCTCTGCCTGAATTTTTAAAAATGTTGATACATGTTCGAATCTCTCTTCATCAATCTTTCCCGACAGTGTAGAAAATTTATCAGCCATCCATTTTGCAGAATCGGCTCCGCTGTAATATTTATAGCACAATTCTTCCCATAAGGTCCTTCCCGATTTCATCTCGTAATCCCAACTAAGGTGGTGAAACCAGAGAAGATATTCCTCCGGACAGGTTTTAAGATCAGAAAACTTTTCCCTTACCTCAGGATAATACTGACTCAGAGCATTCGAACCTGTCTTTGTTCGGTCGAATCCGATTCCTTTAGAGTCCGCCTGATGATAATAAACGGAAGTCCAATC
>CAYYUB010000062.1:0-8075 GCA_964474855.1 uncultured bacterium | reverse complement strand
TTCCTTAATCACAAACGCGTTATGAGTTATATGAACTATATATTTTTTATACTCTACTGCATCTTTGAATGAAGAAACACCATAAACCGCGTCAATACCGGGTATTTTTTCTCCATACTGCATCAACCATCTCCACATCATTGTCTCTTCGGCAATTTCATAAACGCTACGCTCTTTTTCTTTCTCGTCATTAACCGAAATATAACGACCTGTTAATCGCGTGACCTGGTATAAGGGTTTCATTCCAGCCGTAACAAAAAAATTCTCCCATTTAATTATATGTCCTTCAATAACGAATTGCTGTCCTTTAACTCGATAATACTTCGCATTATTTTTTTCCTCATCTAACGGAACAAATTTAAGTTCAAAATAGTTATCGCTTTTAATGGGGCACTCGATTGAAAAAATCGGCTTGGTATAAGTAAAATTCTTATACGCTTTCAAACTTGTATAAAGAAGCATAAACATAGAAGATATAAGAGCAAAAATTACAACGATAAGAAAGTGAATAATGCAGATAAGTATTCTTTTTCTCCTATTTTTTATTCTCTTTATAAAAAGAAAAAAAAGCAATAATGAAATTAATCCCGAAACTACACCTGCAATTGGCACAAAACTCAAATAATTCATACAATAATAATACAAATTTTCAGAAAAAAATCAAGAGGCACAAAAGAATAAGCGCTTTTGCCTTGACAGGAAGTTGACTGCTATTTATTATCTCAATATGATAATAATTAAAAGCAACAATGAAATAAAAGGCATTAAAGAAGCTTCTAAGATACTGGCTGAAACTTTTGAATACATAAGCGATTCTATTCAAGAAGGAATGAAAACATTCGATCTTGATAAAAAAATTGAAAAATTCATCACGAAAAGAAATGCAGCTCCTGCATTTAAAGGCTACAGAGGTTTCCCCGCATCTTCTTGCATCTCGATCAACGAAGTTGTAATCCATGGTATTCCTGATGAACGAGTAATCAAGGAAGGCGATCTCGTGGGTGTTGATATAGGTGTTCAATACCGCGGATTTTTTAGTGACGCCGCTTATACTTTTGGTATAGGTAATTTAAAAGAAGAATCGAAGAAATTAATAAACATTACAAAAACTGCACTTTACAATGCGATAGGCGTTATGAAAAAGGACAATAGAGTGGGAGACATATCTTATATTATTCAAAAAACAGCTGAAGATGCTAACTTTAGCGTTGTAAGGGATTTTGTCGGACACGGGGTCGGAAAAAGTTTACACGAAGACCCGGCTGTACCCAACTTTGGAGAAAAAGGAGTTGGACCCAGATTAAAAAACGGCATGATAATTGCAATTGAACCTATGATAAACGCCGGAAGTTATAAAGTTAAAGTTCTAGAAGACGGCTGGACAGTAACAACCAGGGACGGAAAACTTTCCGCGCATTTTGAACATACAATATTAATATCAGGTACTGGACCCGAAATATTAACAAATTCCTCTTTATATGAGCAATTTTAGACAACATCTTGAAGAAGTTGAAGAAAAAACTTTTGCACCTTATGCGGTCTTCTCCGGAAACAGTAAAAGCAGAACCCATTCTGAATTGCCTCCCAAATACCGTACTCATTTTATGCGGGACAGAGATAGAATCATTCACTCCACTGCTTTCAGGAGATTAGAATATAAAACACAGGTATTTGTAAACCACGAAGGAGATTACTACAGGACAAGACTAACCCATGCGCTTGAGGTTCAACAAATCGCCAGAACTATAGCAAAAGCGCTCGCTTTAAATGAATCTCTTACTGAAGCAATAAGCCTCGCGCATGACATAGGACACACTCCTTTTGGTCATGCCGGAGAGGCTAAACTTAATGAACTTATGAAAAACCATGGCGGATTCGAACATAATGTCCAGGGGCTGCGGGTGGTAGATATTCTTGAACATAAATATAGTGATTTTAGGGGCTTGAACCTATGTTACGAAACAAGAGATGGAATAATAAAGCACGAAACCGACTATGATACTCCTAAACCGGTAAAAAGCGAATTTGACCCAACCTCTTCTCCTTCTCTTGAAGGTCAAATTGTAAATATTGCGGACGAAATCGCATACAATGCTCACGACCTTGACGATGGCCTTAAATCCGACTATATAAACCTGGAACAATTAAGTAAAGTCGACCTCTGGCACAATATTTACAAAAAAACAGACCGCAAACTTGAAAAGCAAGAAAGAATTTATATGGCTATAAGGAACTTTATTAAACTTGAAGTAAGGAACGCAATCGAAACGACATTAACCAATATTAGAGAAAACAATATAAAATCCTTAGAAGATGTTTACTCGAACCCTCCTCTTGTTGGGTTTTCAAAAGATTTAAAGAATCTCAATCGCGAATTAAAGGATTCCTTAATGCAAAACCTATATAAGCATTATAAAGTTATAAAAATGATGGAAAAATCCAAAAGAATTATCGAAGCACTTTTTTTGATTTACATAGAAGAAACAAATCAGTTTCCTCCTCAGTTCCAAAAAACAATACCTGAATTTGGCAAAGAAAGAGTCATTTGCGATTACATCGCGGGGATGACCGATCGCTTTGCCCAAAATGAATATGAAAGACTTTTCTTCCCATTCAAAAAAATGTAAAATTTCTCGCCTGAACAAATATCTGATAAAACAGGCAGTGATTCCATTTTTTGCAGGATTCGTACTCTTTAGTTTTATCCTTTTAATGGATAGGGCTTTCCAATTAATTGATTTTCTTATAGGTAAAAACGTCCCGCTATTATCCGTAATTGGCATTTTTGTATACAGTTTGCCTTTTATTTTCGCTTTAACTGTTCCAATGGGTGTACTGGTTTCAACTATTGCAACTTACGGAAGAATGAGCGGAGACTTCGAAATCCTCGCAATCCGTGCTCTTGGAATTAGCCCTTTAAGTTTAACCAAAGGATTCTTCCTGGCTTCTTTTGGAATAACAATCGGAATGGTGTTTTTTAATATCTACTTGCTGCCTGAGTCTAACTTCAGACTTAAAAAACTTTACCTGGAAGTTTCAAGAGCCAGACCGACACTACACTTATTTCCCGAAAAATTCAACGAAATCAGCAATGGATATAACCTCTGGGCAAAATCAATCGACCACGGGAAATCTGAGCTTACAAATATTATGATACAGGAAGATTTACCTGGAAAACCTATACGAACAATATATGCCGAAAAGGGTGAAATGAAAGTTTCAGGCGACAGCTTAACGTTTTCTCTTAAGAAAGGGGAAACCCATATGTTTGATCAAAAAAATCCCTCGGAATACAGAATAATGAATTTTAATAATTATATTATAGTTATCCCTCTTGGACAAAAGAAAGAACGAACGGCCAATAGAAGTTACAGAGAAATGAATTTAAAACAACTATTAGAAAAGGCTCGAAGAACAGATGTTAAAAGAAGAAAATGGCGCTATTTACTGGAAGCCCATAAGAAATTTTCCATACCTTTTGCTTGTTTGGTTTTTGTACTGATTGGAGTACCTCTCGGAATACAAACAAGAAAAGGAGGACTTGGGAATGGAATAACTATGAGTTTCATTATGTTCATGCTTTACTATATATTATTAGTAGGAGGTGAAGAATTATGTGAAAGAGGGTCGCTTTATCCTTCTATTGCAATGTGGAGTCCAAATATTGTTATTGGAACAGCGGGTTTATATCTTTTTTACAGAATAATCTATGAAAAATAGAATTTTAGATACTTACATAACTAAGAAATTTCTCCTAGCGCTATTCTTTTCTTTAAGTGGATTTCTTTTTATCTACATAATCACAAATCTTTTCGAAAACATCGGGTATTTTGTAGACAGAAAAGCTACTTTCTTAATTGTTTTAAAATATTATCTATTGTTCTCGCCAAAAATTATCGTCCTTTTAATGCCTCTTGCCGTTTTAATGGGAATCTATTTTTCTCTTGGACTAATAACAAAACACAATGAAGTATTGGCTATAAGAGGGCTTGGAATCCCTCCCTTTAGAGTATATCGACCCATATTTCTTTACGGTTTTTTAGTTTCAACAATTGTTTTTGCTTTTAATCTCTCTTTAATTCCAAGGTCAAAACACCTCCTGAAAGAGTTTAAAAGCGGCGAAATCGATAAAGTACAGGATCATAACAAACGCTATGCCAGAAATATAAACTACATAACAGATACAGGAAAAATAGTCAACATCAAAAGACTAAACGAAGAGGAAATTCACGGAATACACATTTTGACCTATAAAGATGGAAAAATCATATCAAGGGTTGACGCAGAAAGGGGAATTTGGGAAGATTCTTCATGGACTCTTTTCAATGTTTATATCAGAGATTTCGTTGACGATCTGGTCATACTTGAATCTAAAAAGACAGTAACAATCGAAGACTTTAAAAGTTCTCCCGATGAATTGGCCAAAAGTAAACACAACCCTATAAACATGTCTTTCTTATATCTTTTGCGTTATATTAAGAAACTTGACAGAAGTGGTCAGAAATCAAATGCGGAAAGAATTGAATTGTTTGAAAGAATCTCGTATCCCTTTGTCAGTTCTATCCTTCTACTTTTTGGCTGTCCTTTTGCCCTTGAAGTAAAAAGAAGAGGACTGCTCTTTGGCTTCGGACTCGGTACTCTTTCCGCCTTTACTTTCTGGGGTATAATTCAACTTTTTAAAGAGCTGGGGATAGAGGGCAATTTGCCGCCCTCACTCTCAATCTTAATCCCGGATGTTCTTTTTCTTACATTAGGACTTTACTTTCTGCTGAAAAAAGAATATTCCTAATTAGCCACGAACCCCCTAAACCCCAAAAATTAATTTGCCACAGAGAATACCCCGGTACGGTCATTCTTCCCTACGGGGCAAGCAGAGAAAAAAAGAATGCACAGAGAACACAGAGCCACATACCACACCCAATTATCTTTTGTTTGTTTTATCAAATCCCAACCCCCGAATCCAAAATCCTAAAAAACTGTTTGACTATTTTTCAATTTAACCATTCAACTAAGATTCGAAGAATCTTTATTTCGCAACACAGTCTTCCCATTTTTTGGAAAATTCTTTAGAAAGACTTATTTTTCCTGTTTTATTATAAGCGTGTGCCAGAAGCTGATATGAATCACATTTACCCGGGTCAACTTCAATTGCTTTTTTTAAGGCTTCTATAGCTTCACTGTATTTCTCTGTATAAATACCCGACATACCGAGAAGGATATAAGCCTCTGCTTTAGTGCCTGTTTCTACCTCAGGCAAATCAAGAATCTTTTCGGCAACCTCCGATGCCCTTACATAATCTTCTTTCTCTAAATAAGCGTGAGCTAGATTATACAGGACAGTCGAATCGTTGGTACTCATAGAAGATGCTTTCTCAAGAGTTTCAATGGCCTTATTGTATTTTTCTTGCTTAAGGTAATTCTGACCCAATAGTTTGTGCGCCAAAGAACTGTTAGGGTCTTTAGAAATAGCTTTTTCAAGTGAAGTAATAGCATCTTCAATTTTATTTTGATCGGTATAAACCTTCCCCAAATAAGCATATGCTTCCGCATTATTTTTATCAAGCTTAATAGCTTTAGTAAGGTAGTCTAGAGCCTCATTCATGTCTTTTTTCCTCATACTAATTTTGCCGTGAAGCACATAAGACATAGCTTTGAGTTTCTTATCTTCAACTTCTTCTGCTTCTTCTATAAGGCTTTCTGCTATTTCTAACTTCTCTTTCTCCAGAAATTCTTTTGCTCCCGTATAGAAGGTATTCCAGCTATAATTTTCTACTTCCAAGAGTTTCTCGTAAGACAAAACCGCTTTTTTAGCCGACTCTTTATCTATTGCAAAAGCTTTTTTCAGATATTCGGCAGATTTCGTGTAATTGTTTTTTATGCAGTAGGGAATAGATAGAGCAACATAAGGTTCCGCAGTATTCTTTCGTTTATTAGCCCATTTTTTATACTGCTCGGTAGCCTTCTCATATTCTCCGGTTTTCATGTAAATATCCCCACTTAGCTTATACTCCCTTGCGGTACAGCCTAAAATACACAATAAAACTAAAAGATGAAAAACAAACAGATTTTTAATTTTAACTCCTTTTTATAAATTTCATCTAAATATATACGATAAACACTCATCATGTCAAGCCAAAGGGTTGAAAAAAAGAAATATATTATTATTATTCTCATTATGAGACCTTCTCGGGTCGAAATAAACTTAAAAAATCTGGAAGAAAATATAAAAAACGCAAGAAGGAAACTTGCAAAGAAAAAACTCCTTGCTGTAGTAAAAGCAGACGCCTATGGACACGGCGCTGTGGCTGTTGCCTCCCGTGCAACAGCAATGGGAATCGATTTTCTCGGTGTAGGGATAGTCGAAGAAGGAATTGAGCTAAGGAATGCCGGCATACAGGTTCCAATTATAATCCTCGCTCAAGAATTAAAAGAAAGATCGGAAGAAATCGTTCTTTTTAATCTTATTCCGACCGTCTGCTCCAGAGGTTTTCTTGAAAGTCTGGAAAGAGAAGGAGAAAGACAGAATAAAAAAGTTTCCATATTTGTGATGGTAGACACCGGAATGGGAAGATACGGAGTCTCCGCAGATGAATTTATATACTTCATAAAATTATTGAAGAATATGAACTTCGTTGAATTGAAAGGAGTAATGTCGCACTTCCCGGTTGCTGATTCGGACAAAGATTTTACTCAAAACCAAATCAATAAATTTAACGAACTAACAGAATTATCTGAATCGTTGGGTATAAAAATACCCATAAAAAGTATGGCAAACTCCGCAGCGTTTCTTTTATATGAGAATTCGATATTTAATATGGTAAGACTTGGTCTTTTGCTGTACGGAATATCACCTGTGCGGGACCTAAACCTATCTGAATATAAACCTGTAATGACCGTTAAGAGTAAAATATCTTTTATTAAGACAATACCTCCGGGACATTCTGTAAGTTACTCAAGAACTTTCGTCGCAAAGAAACCAACAACAATAGCCACCGTACCTTTAGGTTACGTTGATGGCTACGATAGAGCATTATCGAACAAGGGATGGATGGTAGTACACGGTAAAAAAGCTCCTGTTATCGGCAATGTTACTATGGATACAACAATAATAGACGTCTCCGATATTCAGGAAGCGAAAATCGGCGATGAAGTAATTGTTATGAATACACTGGTAACTGCCTGGGATATTGCAAAAACAATAGAAACAATACCCTACGAAATCGTATCCCGAATGGGGAAAAGACTTCCAAGATTGTATGTATAGTCTGTAAAACAAAGAATTTAGAAGTTGGTAGAGAGCAGTTATAAGGTATTAGGTCTTAGTAAAAACAAGATAAAAAAAATCCTTTTTAATCTGCGTTTATCTGCGTCCTATTATTGTGGTGGGGTGTGGCTTTGCGTCCTCTGCGTCTTTGCGGTAAAATCAGTTTTTTAGGAAAGTTTTTGCTCTACGAAAGAGCGTATTTTTTTGGAGCGATCACGGCTTAGATTTTTTAGTAGTTCCTCTGCCCGCACCCCTCCTATTTCCGCGACAGCCTTAACTGCACTAAATCTGAGATCATCAGGAAATAACGGTATCCCAAAAACTTTTTTTGCGCTAATTATATGTGTTAACGCTTCTACTGATTGACTGTTTCCCTTGTCCGCCAAAACATTACAGATACTTTCCTTTATCTCAGCCTCCTCCTCCTTAGAAAATTTTTCTAAAAGCAATCTTTTGTTCAAGGCTGTCACCCCTTCATCTGAAAGAATAGCGCTAAGAACAGAAAGTACATATTTTTGCACTTCCGAATAATCTGAATCTAAAAAAGCCAATAAATAAGGTTCTGCTTTTTCTTTTAAAATATGTCGGAGCGTCCTTATTATCTCTATCTGAACCTTCTCGTGGTCGTCTTTCAACGCGTAGATGTCGTCCAAAATTTCCTCATTGCCAATATTGCCCATAATTAAAACGGCATTTCTTCTAACATACCACCTTTTATCTTCAAGATATTTTTTTACAACTTCCAGAGCTTCTTTTCCAATACCTTGAATTATTCTTAAAAGAGAAAATCTGACCTCCTTATCCTCTGAAT
>CAYYUB010000061.1:0-8433 GCA_964474855.1 uncultured bacterium | reverse complement strand
TTCAATACCCTTGCCATAATTTATTTTTTTAATAAAATACTTTAATGAAAAACGCACTTAAAAAAGCAAATTCAATTAGAGACTATATAACAAATACGCGTCGTGAACTCCACAAACATCCCGAACCCGCATTCAAAGAAAACTGGACACATGATTTTATTGAAAAACAACTGAAAGATCTCGGATACAAACCAAAAACTTTAAACAAAACAGGACTTATAGCAGATATCGGTAAAGGTAAAAACCGCATAGCTTTACGCGCGGACATGGACGCTCTGCCAATCAAGGAAGAAAATTCTCTTCCCTACAAATCGAAAAACGAAGGTTATATGCACGCCTGCGGGCACGATACACATATGGCGATGCTCCTTGGAACAGCAAAACTTTTAACTGAAATAAAAAATCCTCCTCCCGTAAGATTTATCTTTCAACCTTCCGAAGAAAAAACTCCGGGAGGAGCAAAAGGAATGATTAAAGAAGGCGCCTTAAAGGGAATATCGGAAATTTACGCGATTCACATCAACCCCGAAGCGGAAGTCGGAACCTTAACCTTAAAATCCGGAGTTATGCTGGCAGCCGCGGATGAAATGGAAATAATTATAAAAGGCAAGGGAGCTCATGCGGCAGAACCACATAAAGCAATAGACCCCATTTACGCTTCCTCTTTATTTCTAAATCAAACCCAAAGCCTCGTATCCCGAAAAGCCGACCCCAAAAGTCCCTTTGTGATTTCCATATGCACAATAAACGCAGGAACAGCATTTAATATCATCCCGGAAGAAGTTAAAATGCTAGGGACAGTACGAACAATAGAAAAAGAATTATGGCAGAAAGCTCCCGAATGGATAGGCAATATTCTCAAAGCTCTTAAGATTTCTACAGGTATAGATTATGCGCTCTACTACAAAAGAGGATATCCGATATTGAAAAACGACCCGGAGAAAACGAAAAATTTACTTAAGATCGCGAAAGGCTTATTTAAAAATATCGAACTTATGGAAAGTCCGATTATGGGAGGCGAGGATTTCGCTTATTACTTAAAGGAAGTTCCCGGTACATTTGCCTTTATGGGAGGCGCAAACAAGAAAAAAGGCATCCTCTCCAAACTTCATACTCCCCAGTTCAATATCGACGAAAAAGCCCTGCCACTGGGAACCGCTCTACTTTATTCATTGGCTACTAAATAACATATAGCCACAGAGACACAGAGAAAAAATCATTATATTTGTTTTACCCTTCACAACCCAAAAATTTAGACAGGATTAACAAGATTAACAGGATTTTTTATTTGTTTTAACTAAATCCCAAAATTAATATTTTGCCAACAAGCTATATGCAAACCATAATACCGGAGCCTGTCCGTGCAAATCGCCTGTTGTACGCGGACGATTAAGATAGTAATCTATATTATCGCTCTGACCCGTACCGGCACAAACCTCCGACACTTTTCCTTCTTCATTAATATATTCTACCAAAGATAACCATGCCTTTTGATAAGCCGGGGTAAATGTTTCCTTAGATAAAATACCCTTTTTAACGCCCACAGTTATCGCATAACCAAACATAGCTGTAGATGAAGTCTCTTTCCACGATTCCTCTTTATCTATCAATTGTCTCCACATACCATCTTCGGCTTGATATGTGAGCAGCGCATCCATCATCTTTTTATATCCGTCTAAAATTGACGAATAATATCGATTGCTTTCAGGAAGTTCGGACAACAATTCAGCCAGTCCTGCCGCCACCCAACCATTTCCTCTTCCCCAGAAGAAAGGAGCGCTCTCTCCATGATGGAGCAAACCATTCGGCTGCTGTAGTTCTTGAAGGTAAGAACCAATCACCATTGCCGCCCTTTCAAGATATATTTCATTCCCTGTAGCTCTATATGCCTGTACCTGCAAACTGCCAATCATCCACACATCATCAATCCAATATCTCACCTGACTTGTCAAACCATTAGGCAACGTATCCTCCCATTGCCCGTCAGCCAATTCAAGTCCTTGTTGCAAAAATTTCTCTTCTTCATCTTGCATATACAACTCAAGCGGCAATATACCATAAACGCTCGCGTCCACATGCGCAGCACCCTTTACCAAACTATCTTCTATTACTTTCTCATAGCGAGCCGATAATTTATTAATAGTTTCTTGGTCGCTTAATAAGCCGGCTAACCTTGCCGCGCCAAAACCCGTGCAGGCTTCCGCATAATGAACACCTGTCCAAAAATCTGTAACATACATCATTAAATCATTCCTTGTAAACAAATCATCAATGACCATCTCCCCTATTACCTCAGGGGAATTTTCTTCCGTCCAGAAGATGTCGTTTTGAGACAAACCGGATTTTTTGCATGAAAAAAACCCGAGTAAAAAACCTATTACCAAAAGGTAAAGAGAAACGATTTTTATACTATTTAGCAACTGTTTTGTATTCATTTTTACTACATACCTCCTTTATTTTTTTCTAACAGAATATCGGATATAGAAATTTAAACATATTCCTTATTCCCTTCGCATTGTAAATATATGGTATTTATCATCACTGCCGAGCTTCTTATGATAATATAATCTTTCACCATCATCCGTTAAACTCGGAGCCTCTACCCCATTACCTTCTATCTCTATCCATTCCGGTATACTGAAAGTTTCAGTAGTACCGGATCTAACGGAAACACATATTTGTGTAACAGGTATTCCCTTCCTTATTCTTGTAAAATACAGTTCATTTCCATCTGATGAAATACAAGGAGCATAAACAAGGTAATTAGAATTATTTACATTCTCAAGTATATTATCCGACGAACTAAGCTTCTCAAACGTAGAATCTTGTTTTTCCGCTATTCCAAGGCACGCCGCATCAGGTAAGGGATTACCGGTAAACTGCGCATTTACATAATATAGCAAATTCCCATCTTTACTTATTTCGCCGTCCATTATCAACCAACCCGGACTACGAATATAAAAATCACCCATAACGCACTTGACATTAGTTACTACCCCATTATTAAATTCTCCGGTTTGATAATTTTCAAACACAGAAGGATAGTCTCTTGTCGAAACAAAATAAAATAAATTATTCATATCCATACTTGCAACAGCATCAAGATGCGGAGCCGGACCATTTACACCTTCTATCTCACCTTCGTAGTTAAAAATCGTATCGTTTACTCTTGTGGCATAGTATAAACTTGTACTATCTCCGTCATTTAAACTATTAAGGAATAAAAAATTGCCGTCTTTACTTACAAATGGCTCCATAGCATCTCTATTATAACCATTGATGATTACCTCGGTTTCATCCGTAAATTCAGGATAAGATACCGGAATATCCGGTCCTTGATTATCATTCTTACAGCTAACAGCCAGTATAATACTATATACTAATATAATGTGAACTAATATCCTTTTCTTTTTCATCATCAATTGCCTTAACGGTCAAGAATTTTAGCAGCCCAGTCTGTCGTCGATGGATTTTCCCCATCGGGAAATGCCGGCAGCGCCAATACACCTTTTTCATCTGATTCAATGGTCGTACTCTTTTCCCATTCGCCATTACGAGGATTAAACCATTGAAACTTATATGCCGTATTTTCTTTAAAACCGCTTAATGTGGGCAGAACCGATTGATTCTCAAAATAAAGAAGAGCGAAATCTTTTGTGGGAACACACATCATATAAGCCCAGCCGTCCAAACCTTTTTCGGGACTGTTAGGAGCTTTCCCGGGATGTATATTCAAAGGACAGGGTTCTAATTTCTGATACTTATCACCCTCGGACAAAACAAAAGTACTTAGATGCTGCATATAAAGAGCCGATTCAAATTTCAAGGCATCCCAGAAATGATGACGCATGCCGTCAGGCTCTCCTGTAGTTGTAATATCATACGCGGATGTGCCGTGAACATGTCCGGAAAGTCCTCCCGAAAGAACCGAACCGTACATCTGTGCGCGTGAGAAGTAATTATCGCGCGGGGAATTATCCGGGGGGCGTTCACCATTCGGCATGTTTATTTCATGGTCCCAGCCCGTATAATAAGGTTCGAAATTAATTGCAGGGTAAGGGGGCACGAGATTAAAAAGTATCTGCAAAGAATCGGAAACACGGTGGTCGCGCGGTTTGTTGCCTACGCTGTGCATGGTCAGCCAGGGACAATCCTTATCATGGCCGAACTGTGTGTATGTTGAATTATTGATTAGTGTTGTGTGGGGCTGTCCAAACGGCAAGGGTCCGTATTTTTTCAAATGATATGTCAATGCTTCGTTAAACTCATCAGCGGTCAGGCTGTATTCTTTTGGAATCCAATCCAGATGAATCCCGCTGAATACTATATTGTACGCGCCGTACCTTGAGATAAGGTATTGAACATACCTTGAGTACGATTCGTTAAAATCAAAATAGGCCTTCCAGGCAGGGCAGTTGTCTCTTCTTACGGTCTCCAACAAAGGTACAAAGCCCTCATCGGACAGATGCTGCATTTTTTTATCCAGACTTTTGAAATATTCAGGATTGATTCGGTCAAAATCGGCAACACCCTTATGTTCGACAGACATTTGAAAAGGTTTGTTTCCGTACTCATCACGCATATTTTTTGCGGTAAATTTGCCTTCTTCAGTATAATAATCAAATTTCTCCCATGCGTTTCGAAGGAACAAACCGCTTTTATCCGCGTAAGTGCTGGGATTACAATCCGATTCCCAGTTCGGAAAACAGGCAATCATACTAACCGAATTATAACCCTGTCTTTTACGGTAAGCCACCGCATCTTCAAACCCAATACCCGGGGCAGGCTCGTAATCTTCCACGGCGGCAACACCCCTAAAAGGCAGCCGCCAGGTGGTTCCCGCAAGCCAGGTATCACCGACCATAAAGAACGGGGTGCCGTCAGCGTACTCCAGTGCATGCCCGTTAGCCGTAGAACGAATAAAACCCCGTCGGTTAGGATTAGCTAGTTTTTCTTCCCGGGTCCAGGCGATAGCAAAAAATTCACCGGTCTGATTATTCAGACCTTTATCATCCCTATGGTTTGAACCGCTCTTCCATTTCCATTTGCCCGGCTCAGTTGCAACAAAACGCACAATAAAAACATTATCTCCATCCCAGAAACCATAAATCCTTTTTGAGAAATTCGGTCCCTTAATATCTACCCAGCATTGCACATTCTTATAATAGTTATCATAATGTTTTTCCGCCTTAAGAATAACTTCCTTCATCTCCCAGACATGAATATTGAAAGGACTCTCTGCGTAAAGCGGTTTAAGAGCAACAACCACAACAAGTATCAAATAAATACAAAAATACAATCTATTTTTATATTTAGTTCTCATAATAAGAAAACTCTCCTCCCCATCTAAACCTTTACTGTTATTGCCTTGAATAGATTTTACCATTATCCATAATAATAGGTGCCGATTGCGGAAAATCCTCTTCAGACAGCCTTTTGATTAATTTCGCTGCCCGGTTTAGAGAATCAAGTTCAAGAGATTTATATGTTCCCTGAATTGCCGAAAAAATATCACCTTTTTGAAAAACACCGGATGAATCCAACTCCACTTTGAGGATTGGAGCATAACCAAGTTCGTCAACAAGATTAAAGCCCCAGGTGCAGAAATTACCGAGGCTGTAGGCAATAAGCCGATCTTTGTACATCTCAATTGCACGGGGTACATGAGGGCCGTGCCCCCAGACAAAATCCGCACCACTATCAATAACCGCTCGAGAAAATTCAACGACATTGCCCCTTGGGGAGCCCATGAAATATTCAAAGGTATCACGCGTATGCAAAGACTTAAGTCCCTCTCCACCAGCATGAAATGATACTACAACAATATCATTAAGCTTAGCCTGCTCGGCGACTATTTGCTGGGCTTTTGTAATTTCTAAAACAGAATTCGTGTTGGGCGACGTCGAGAAAGAAACTATAGCAACCCTGGTACCCTTTACATTAAATTGCCCTACCTTCTTATAACTGCCGCCGTATTGCAAGCCGACATCAGTCAGTGCCTTAACAGTCCCGTTAATGCCGCCTGTGCCGAAATCGTTCATGTGATTATTTGCCAGATTCAAAAAATCAAAACCCGCATCAACCAGGTTTACTGCCCATTCAGGCGGTGTCCTGAATGCATAGCAGAGACCTTTCTTAACTTCTTTTGTGCAAACCCCACCCCTCAGCAAGGTGCCCTCAAGATTGCCGAACGTTAAATCAGCATTCATCAATGTGGAATTAACGTTTTTGAACAGCTTCTGCCCATTATTTGGCGGAAGATTCCTGAGGGGGTAATCGGAACCCATCATGATGTCGCCCACAACAATGACCGAAATCGAATCAGCAAACAAATAAATAGTAAATGTTAATATGAAAAGAATTTTTAGTTTTAAGATTGTTTTAATCAACCCGGTAAATCCAGCGCTCACTAAATATCGTTTGGAATGCGGTTGCTCGGACAAAACAGAGCCTTTCCCTATAGCTTTCAACATTTGTGTATTTCTATTATTAAATATATAAACCTCCATATTTTAAAAGAAAGTCTTGAATCCAATCACAAGAGTTTACTCCCAACATCTATCACCGGCAGGTATATCAATTCTATTGCAAGTTAACTCAGCAAGATATAATATATCCGTTATTTAAAAATCACCTCTATAGATTTGTCCTTCTTGCTGAGGGTAACTTTCTTTGTCTTTCCGCCCGAGGTAATTAAATAATCACCATAAAACGCATCGGCTTTATATATACCTTTCTTATCGGCTTTTCCGGAAATTTTAGTCCACCACTTGTTAAAAACAAGGTCGCGATACGCCTGAGCCTGTGGAGTTGGAGTCCAGTCTTTTTCCCACATAGCTGACTGGGGAATCCAGTGTCCAACTTCCCAAAAACCCCACATAACAATGGCTTCAACACTCGGATGCGCAAAGCAAATCCGGAAAAATCTTCGCAGTTCCTCCGCCTTACCCTCCTGGGTATCGGCAGTAACAAGACACTCTGTAATCTTAATCGGCAGATTAAACTTCGCCAGCTTATCGAGGGTTTTTTGGACGTGTTCGGAAGTAGTAACAGCCTTGCCGGTAGAATCGTTTTTATCGGAAGTAATAAAATGCGCCTGACATCCAATGCCATCGATAGGCACCCCATTTGCCAGAAGATTCTCGATTTGCATTATATAAGAATCGGCATTAAAACCTCTTTCAACGAGAACCCCGTAATCATTCATATATAACCTGGCATCCGGATTTGCCGCTTTAACCATCCATGCCATTTCACTTACGATACCGTACCCCAAACGGCGCCGGAAGAAATCCCCATTAATCATCTCATTGTTAAGGTCAAATTCATCAATCCGACCTTTAAAATGTTTTGCAACGTCAGTCGCACGACGGGCGACCGTTGCGCGTAGCTCGTCATTATCCAGCTCCATTAACCAGGGCATAATGTATTTATCTTTCGCCCAGAACATGCAGTGACCCCGCATGGGTATGTTACGTTCCTTACAGAGTTCATATATTCTATCCGCCAGATAATAATCAACGACTTTATATTCTACTTCTGTATCATACCATTTTAAGGCATTTTCATGCACAGCGTAGTTGAAATTTTCCTCAAGAACTTTCAAGAACATCTTTCTGTCTTTATCCGACATGGCGTTTCCGGATTTTTCCGCTAAATCATCAGTAATAGCGGTACCGAATAAAAATTCATGCCGTACCTGCTCGACTTTAACGTCTGCACCCGGCTTTGTTTTTACGATAATATAGCCCATCCTGATTTCTGCTATACGCGCATCTATGGCAGCTGGCTTAATCTTTGCGGAAACATCATCCTCTGCGAAACAAACATTTGATATAAGTGAACAAACAATAACAACTAAAAACATTAATTTTATCTTCATAATCCACTCCCCTTTTTTATTAAAAACAAATGGAATCTCTGTGTCCTCAGTGTGTGCTTTTCTCTCTGCTTGTCCCGTAGGGAAGAATGACCGTACCGGGGTGTTCTCTGTGGTAATTTTTTTCCTGTTCAAAATCCTAATGCCTAAAATGCCTTTTACCTGTAAACAAAAGGGCTAAATTGTGTTCATTTGCCGCATCTATAACCTCTTTATCCCTGACCGAACCGCCCGGTTCAACAATAGCAGTCACACCTGCCTCTTTCGCCTTATCGACTGAGTCTCTAAACGGGAAAAAGGCATCAGAAGCCAGAACTGAACCATTTGTCTCGTGTCCGTGCTTTTTTGCCTTAAGCACGGAAATTTCCGTAGAATCAACTCTGGAAGGTTGTCCGGTTCCAATCCCGATTGTTTGCATATTCTTACATAAAATAATCGCATTTGATTTAACCCATTTCACAACTTTCCACGCAAAATCGAGATCTTTTAACTCCTCTTCAGTCGGCTTTCTCTCGCTAACAACTTCCCATCCCGAAGTTGGTTCGATAACCGCA
>CAYYUB010000060.1:0-8582 GCA_964474855.1 uncultured bacterium | reverse complement strand
GGTCGAATCCGATTCCTTTAGAGTCCGCCTGATGATAATAAACGGAAGTCCAATCGGGTCTGCCGGATACGGCAACCCACGGTCCCGGACCATAATGATGTCCTTCAGCCATAATATGATGCAATCCCAGAGGCGTCATATAACTCACAGTTACATCCCGGGAAGCCATCATAATCTCTTTTACTGTACTAACTATTTTTTTATCGTTTGAGAAAGTCATACGTATCCATTCTTCCGCTATTTCTTCAGCCGAAAGTTTATGGTTCCAGCCAAGACGTCCGAAAGCATACCAGTTGGCCTGGGCAAAATGATGACCCGTCCAGTTCCTATCTGTCCCGATATTTGAAACTCCGGCAAACCCTGTATTCGCATATTTAAAAAGTGAACCGTCAAGCACTTTAGCTACGGTTGAACCTTTGCCTCTAGCATAAGTATCTGATTCCAGACATTCTTTATACAAAGTTGCCAGATATACCAAATGGGTTGCGCAGCCCAGATATTCCTGAGTAATTTGAAATTCCATCATAACAGGTGTTTTTGTCGTAGCACCGAAAAGAGGATGAAAAGGCTCACGCGGTTGAAAATCAATAGGCCCGTTTTTTGCCTGTATTAAAACATTATCTCTAAATTTTCCATCGAGCGGTACAAATTCATTGTATGCCTGCTCCGCCCTGTCCTCATTTACGTCGTAGGTGTATACAAAAGCTCTCCACATAACGATTCCACCATGCGGTGCAAGCGCATCGGCAAGTAGGTTAGCCCCTTCTGCATGACTGCGATTGTAATTTTGCGGCCCGGGCTGCCCCTCGGAATTTGCTTTTACTAAAAACCCCCCGAAATCAGGAATGTATTGATAGATTTCGTCAACCTTATCTTTCCACCATTTCTTTACTTGTGGATCGAGCGGGTCTGCCGTTTTAAGCCCTCCAATTTGAATTGGGGCACTGAAACGCGCGGTAAGATATACCTTAATTCCATACGGTCTGAAAACGCTTGCTATAGCAGCTACTTTCTCCAGATACATTGGAGTTAAAACTGCGGCATTAGAATTGACATTAGTCAAAACAGTTCCATTAATTCCTATTGACGCGTTAGCTCTCGCGTAATCTTTATATCTGGGATCAAGATAATCGGGAAGTTTATGCCAGTCCCATAGCGAAAAACCAGCATAACCTCTCTCAACCGTACGGTCAAGGTTATCCCAGTGGTTTAAAAGCCTGTACTTTATTTTGGGTTTATCGTTTATCGAAAGATTCTCAAGACTTTTATTGGTTTGAAGCAGTTTAAGAAAATTGAAAACTCCGTACAATATACCAACATCTGTATTAGCAGTAATTACAATGCATTTTTTACCCTTAATAACGGAATTTTGTATTATGTAACCTTCATTTCCAATATTTTTCAGCTTACCATCGAGCGAAAGGGATGCAACAATGTTGGAAGATTTTGGAGTTCCTACAACGAGAGTTCCGCTCTCGGTAAGTTTATCCGTGAATTTTACAGAGAAACCAAGCAATCCCGCAACACCCTTTGTCAATTCTTCGCGAGCGGCCCTAAGAGTAACTGAGTCTTCCGGAAAATGAATTACTTTAATATCTTTTTTATACTTATTCAATTTACTTGCGTTTTCTATACTATCATACCGAAGCCATAATCTATATCCATCCTCAGCAACTATTTTAAAAGGCATCAACAATAAAAGAAAAACTATTATTAACGAACTAAATGAGCTGCTAACTCTTTTAACTTTTGAAAACACAGGGCTATCTCCTCTTTTAATTTAAATATTTACAATTTAAATCATAAGTATAATACAAATCCTGTCAAGGGAATTATAAACCAACAATCAAAACATCAATAAAAATTCAATTTCGACCTACAGACAAACCCCGGATTTCAAACATCAGAAAACACCCCCTTGACAAATAAGAATAATTACTATATAATAATAATATGCTAAACAATAATATTGAATCTTCAATGGAACTTTTTAGAAATGCGTGCCAGGAACATGGTATGAAAATAACGCCTCAACGGACAGTTGTATATATAGAATTTGCGAGGTCAAAAGATCACCCATCTGCGGACATTTTATACAAAAGAGTAAAAAAATCCTTACCCAACATATCCTTCGACACTGTATATAGAACTCTTTTATCTTTTTCCGAAATGGGAATCGCGGATGTCGTAGAAGGTTACGGCGAACCGAAACGATTCGACCCGGACACAGGAAAACACCATCACTTTCGATGCATGAAATGCGGAAAGATAATAGATTTTCGGAGCGAACTTTACGACAGCATAAAAATACCTAAAAAAATAGAAGAAGATTTTACTGTGATAAATAGGAAGGTTATTCTTGAAGGGTTTTGCGAATACTGCGGTAATAAATAATAAAAATTTTTTGGAATCTATTAGTAGTAGTTACTACATAGTAACTACTAAAAAAGGAGGAGATTGAATGTAATTGGATAAACTACTGCATGCGCCGACAAAATTTGTGTTGGAATTTTTTTAAAAATCTAAACAATAAAAGTTAAAAAGGGAGGAAAGTAAAATGGCAAAAGTAGCAATTGAAATGGTTGAAAAATCAGGAGTGGACTTAGACAAGTTGTTAAAGTTACTGATAAAAAATGCTTCTGCGGAACTAACGACTTATTATTACTATACAATTCTCAGGGCAAATCTGATTGGTTTAGAAGGCGAGGGTATCAAGGAAATCGCAGAAACTGCGAGAATTGAAGACCGTAATCATTTTGAAGCGTTAATGCCCAGAATATATGAACTCGGAGGCGAATTACCGGGAAACATGAAAGATTTTCACGATTTATCCGCTTGCCCGCCGGCGTCGTTACCCAAAAATCCGGCAGACGCTAAAGGAATATTAAAGATACTTGTAGAAGCGGAGCGATGCGCAGTCAGAGGATACACGGAAGTTTGTAATATGACGGCAGGTAAGGACCACCGAACTTACGATCTTGCCCTTGCAATTCTTAACGAAGAGATCGAACACGAATCATGGTTTTCTGAGTTTTTAGGAGAAGGACCCTCGGGACATTTCTTACGCCGCGGAGATACCTCTCCGTTTGTTTCAAAGTTTTTAAAGTAAGGACCACACCTCCTAGAAGATTACCCCGATAAGTTCGGGGTAATCTTCTATAATTTTATAAAAAAAAATTAAAAAACTTGCGTTACATAAGAGATGATATTAAACTTTTACAAAGACAACATAATTTTGCGATTCACCTTTAAAACCGGGAGGTAAAAAATGAATAAGAAATTTAACTGGAAATTCGTCGCAGGTATAGCTATGTTGATTTTATCCATAGCTTTTTATTTTATTCATTACCTTATATTCAGAGATGCCCATCACATATTTATTTATCTCGTAGGAGATATCGCGTTCGTATTCGTCGAAGTCCTTCTCGTAACCATAATAATACATCACGTACTTCATGAATGGGAAAAGCAAAGTCATCTTAAAAAATTGAACATGGTTATCGAAACCTTCTTCAGTGATTTCGGAAAACATCTTCTTGTTTATTTATCTAATTTCGATAAAAACCTTAACAAGATTCACGACCTTATTGTTGTCGAAGACGGATGCGAAGATATGGATTTCAAGTCAGCTTTTAAAGGATTAAAGTCCTATAAAGCCGATATCGATATAAATAAAATCGAGCTTAAAAAACTATCCAATTTCTTAACCACTAAGAGGGAATTTTTAATCAGGTTACTACAAAACCCCAATCTGCTTGAGCATGCTACTTTTACGGAAAGCCTGATGGCGATATTTCACATTACCGAGGAATTAGCCGCAAGAGATTTAGACAATTTATCAAAAGAAGATATCCAGCACACGAAAATCGATATCGAGCGCGCATACAATCTTTTAACGTACCAATGGCTAAGCTATATGAAATACACGAAAAAAAACTTCCCATATTTTTTCCTCTTTGCCATGCGAACAAACCCTTTCGACGAACATGCCTCATGGTTAGACAAATACGAATCTGCGATTACCTAAAAAGATCCTTTTTTTAATTGCGTGGCTGTTTGAAAAAACAGCGCAAAAAAGTTACTTCCTGGTAAAATGATCTGCAATCCAGCCAACAGCTACAACAATTATCACTATTGGAACCCAGGGCACATTTACCTTTAAAACATTCAAATCGCTTAAAAGCCAAAAGACACCAATAAGCAAAACAATTAATGCGAAAGTCGGAAATACTCCATCTTTTTCTTCTTTCGCCATAATTTTACCTCCTGGTTTGTTTGAAAAAATATAAAAGAATTAAAGCAAAAAGTCAATAAGTTAAATTTTACTTTACCGTAAAACCCAATGTCAACAAAATCAAATAAAAAAGGCTTGTTAATTAGTGAAAAGTACTTATTATAGAAACATATATTGGATTTAGTTTGATTTAATAACAAAAAACCAAGATTTTAATATAGTATATTTGTTATCTTTTTCAGTACACGTAAACTATGTTAGATCAGAGAGGAAATAAATCATGAAATCTTTTAAAGATTTAGGCTTATCAGAAGAAACTCTGAATATTTTAAAAATAAAAGGGTTTGAGGAACCAACGCCTATACAGGAACAAACTATACCGGTCTTGCTCTCGGGGAAAAAGGATATTATAGGTCAGGCACGAACCGGAACGGGTAAAACTGCCGCTTTCGGCCTTCCATTGATTGAACTTCTCCGGGAAAGATCGAAAAACGTCCAGGCAATTGTACTTACACCGACAAGAGAACTTGCGATCCAGGTAGCGGAAGAAATTAATTCATTAAAAGGAAGTAAGAACCTACGAATTATCCCTATATATGGCGGACAGGCAATCTCCAGACAGCTCAGAAGCTTAAAAAAAGGCGTTGATATCGTCGTTGGTACACCAGGAAGAGTTATAGACCACCTTAACCGTCGTACTTTAAAACTGGATAAGATTTCTCATCTTATCCTTGATGAAGCGGATGAAATGCTGGATATGGGTTTTCTTGATGACGTAAAAAAAATTATAGAACATACAGCTAAAGAAAAAAGAACTATGCTATTTTCGGCTACCATGCCGCAAGAAATTGTGCATATCGCAGAAAAATATATGACAGGATATGATATTTTCAATGTATCCCACGGGGAACTTACGGTCAGTCAGACCGACCAGATTTACTTTGAAGTGAATTCCGAAAATAAATTCGAAGCTCTCTGCAGAATTATAGATATCGAAGATGATTTTTACGGACTTGTCTTTTGCAGGACTAAAATCGATGTGGACAACCTTGCAAAACGTTTAATGGAACGCGGTTACGAAGTGGATGCTCTACATGGAGATATGTCACAACACTTACGAGAAAAAATACTAAACAAATTCAAAAAACATTTCATAAATATTCTCGTGGCAACCGACGTGGCAGCAAGAGGATTGGATGTTCAAAATCTTACGCATGTAATCAATTATGCACTTCCTCAGGACCCGAAATATTACGTTCATCGAATAGGAAGAACCGGTAGAGCCGGCAAAGAAGGAAATGCTATAACTTTCGTAACACCGGAAGAATACAGAAAACTAAAGTTTATTCAAAAGACAGCAAAAACAGACATTCGCAGGGCACATATACCAAAGGTCAAAGACATAATAGAAACAAAAAAACTCAAGATAAAATCAGATCTCGAGAAAATCGCAAAATCAGAGGTCAATGATAAATATATAAAAATGTCACAGGAACTCTTAGAAAACAATAGCGAACAAAACATACTCGCCGCTCTTCTCCAGTATACTTTTCAAGATGAATTAAATGAGAAAAACTACACGGAAATCAAAGATACTTTCGTTGATAATAAAGGAAAGACCCGCTTATTTGTAACTCACGGCAAAAATGACGGACTAAATGCTAAAAAATTAGTAGAGTCAATAAAAAAGATATGTAATATTCCGGGTGAAAAAATAAGGGACATACAAATACTCGACAAGTTTTCTTTTGTTACCCTTCCCTTTCATGAAGCGGAGATACTATTATCGCATTTCAAAAACAGAAAAAAAAGATCGGGGCTCTTTGTGACAAAAGCAAGAGAAGGAAGGAAAAGGGCGAAGAGAAAATAAAGTTGTTTAATGTTTACACATCTATTCTTTATTTATCGTAAAGATTTTGACTTGACTTATAATGGAAATTATGTATTTTGTCTTAAGAAAAATGTTATTAGGAACCTCCAAGATCTGTAGGAATCTATCTGTGGTTTTTCCCTTTTGTTTCCCTTCTGGTTTTGCCGGTTATTTATAACAATACTCTATCTTGGAAAAGAGTATTCTAATCTAATTACATTTTCAAAACATGTAAATATTCTAACCTATAAGGAGGTAAAATGAATATATACGTAGGAAATATTTCGTGGGATTTAACCGAGGAAGATCTTAAAACAGCTTTCGAAGCTCATGGAACGGTAACTACGGCTAAGATAGTTACGGATAAATACACAGGCAAGTCGAGAGGATTCGGGTTTATCGAAATGCCGGAGAAGGCCGAGGGAGAAGCGGCAATTGCTAACTTGAACGGTAAAGATCTGAAAGGCAGAGAAATTGTCGTGAATGAAGCCCGTCCTCGTCCGGAAGGCTCTAAAGGTGATTCAAGAGGAAACAGATCTCCCCGCGGTGGTCGCTCTCAGTGGTAAAGTAGAAATTAACGAATAAACATATAACTGTTAACATCTAAGGGGGCGGTGCTAAACAATATGATATTGTATGTAATATTGCCCCCAATTATTCAATTACATATTGAAGACAATATCTGCCAGGAAAATTTCAGCCCGCAAGCCGAAAACCTATCGAAAAAAGCGCGCGGATAAATATTTCATGCACCCTTTACTTTTTTTTTCTCATTATTATATTTAGATGGAGATATTTGGTTGGCATAATAGCAATAATTTTAAATAAAAAAACAAAGAAGGAATAATTCACAATATTACTTCAGAATGTTTAAGGTAAATAGAGGAGTCTAAAATGTTCGTTAAACTGATCTCGCCCAGATCTCCTGTACAATTTGTCAGCAGGAGAGAAAAGGCAATAAACTTTTCCCGGCTGAGTCTTGCGACTGTTGCGGCTTTATTCCCCCGGGATACTAAGATTAAAATAATAAATGACAGTATCGAAGAAATCGATTATAATGAGAAAGTAGATCTGGTCGGAATAACTTCGATCACATCAACGGCGCCTCGAGCATATGAAATCGCAGATAAATTCAGAGAAAAGGGTATACCTGTTTTAATGGGAGGTATACACCCATCAGCATTACCTAAGGAAGCCATAAAACACTCTAATGCAGTGGTGATAGGGGAAGCCGAAGGGCAAATAAAGCGTGTCGTAAAAGATTTCAAAAATGGTAAATTGCAGAAGTTTTATTCTTCCGAAACAAGACCAAGCCTTAAAAATCTTCCTCTACCCCGATCGGACTTATACCAAAAGAACAAGTACTACAAAGAATTGCATATGATACAAACAACCCGCGGATGTCCCTTTAATTGCGATTTCTGCTGTGTTACGGATTTTTTCGGACAAACTTACCGGACAAGACCCATACCCGACATTATTAGAGAGATAAAAACCGCGAGCAGACGCTCTATAATATTCTTCGTAGATGATAACATTGCCGGAAACCCGAAATATGCAAAAGAACTATTCAAAGCTTTAATTCCATTACATATAAAATGGTTCGGGCAGGCATCTTTAGTTATAGCAAAGAACAGAGAATTACTAAGACTTGCTGCAAGAAGCGGCTGCACATCGCTTTTTATGGGTATTGAATCCGTATCTCCAAGCAGTTTAAAAGAAGTCGGCAAGAGTATGAATAACGTAGAAGATTATAAAGAATCAATAAAAATAATTCACGATCACGGCATCGGTATTGTAGGAGCTTTTATCTTTGGTTTCGATTCGGATAAAAAAAGCGTTTTTGAAGAGACCGTATCTTTTATCGAAAAAAGTCAAATAGAATTAGCCAGCCTTGCAATACTTACTCCTCTGCCGGGAACACGTCTTTACGATAAGATGGAAAAAGAGGGAAGGATAATCGAACGTGATTGGTCAAAATATACTATCGGAGAGGTTGTTTTCCAGCCTAAACTTCTAACAGTCGAAGAGCTTCAGGAAGGATATTACTGGGCAAGAAATCAGCTTTCCTCTTTTAATTCAATCTTCAAAAGAACTTTTCATTTTAGAAAATCATCTTTATTATACATACCAGTTAACTTTGTGATGAGAAAAGCGTCCCGGGCTACTATGAAAGGTGCTTTAAGTTCAGACACTCGTTAACGTATTATAATTCAAAGATAAATCAAAATCCTATTTATTAAATCTTTAGCACAAGAAAGTCACTTTTAAAGAATTTAGAATTTCCATGGTAACTGAAATCTTTTTTCTATAGAAAATTCGAAATTACCTATATTGAAATCGAACATACTTTTTGCTCTGGGAGATTTCGGATACATCCTTGCTCTAATTCCTACCTCAGTAGAACCAAAGCCTCCGCTAAGCCCCCATATGACATAAGCCTTATTCTCATCAACCCTGTATCCTACACCAATACTC
>CAYYUB010000059.1:0-8773 GCA_964474855.1 uncultured bacterium | reverse complement strand
GCCTGATTATCGCATTTTCGACGTCTTTCCCGCTTCGCATCATTAAATCGGCAAGTTCATCGATAATTATAAAAATATACGGTTTTTTATCTTTTATTTTACTATTGTAGCCCTGTATATTTCTTACACCAACCCGAGCGAATTCTTTATATCTCTGTTCCATGCATTCAAGACTTTTAAGTAGATATTGTATTGCGGTTGACTGATCGTTAATAACGCCCCTAATTAAGTGAGGAATTCCGTTGTAAACCGAGAGTTCTATTCTTTTCGGATCTATCAGTATAAAACGTATTTCTTTAGGTGTTGCCTTGTATAAAAGAGAAGTTATGATTGAGTTTATAAAAACAGATTTTCCGGAACCTGTAGCTCCCGCAATAAGAATATGAGGCATCATAGCTATTGAATAATAAAAAGGATTTCCGGTTATATTTTTGCCAATCGGGATGTAGGTTATAGAGCTGTTATTCTGAAATGCTTCGTTGCTTATAAGGTCTTTTAAGAATACGGTTTCTCTGTTTTTATTTGGCACTTCGATGCCCACTACTCCTTTACCGGGTATAGGAGCAATAATTCTAATTTTTTCTGCGTGGAGTGCCAGAGCTAAGTCATTTGAAAGATTTGATATTTTCGATAATTTTATTCCGAGATCGGGTTTGAACTCGAACCGGCTCACTACAGGACCTCTCAAGACCCCGGTTACGCTTCCGGTTATACCAAAACTTTCCAGTTTACCCTCCAGTATATCTTTATAATTGCTTACTGTTTCTGTTGACATCCATTCAACCGCAACAGGGTCTTTCATGGCATTCAGAAAGTTCCTTCTGAAGTCATCCGGGCTTCCCTGGGAAAAATCGGGACTTTTTCCTTTTTCTTTTCTTACTTCTTTTACTCTTTCCGGCTTAACCCTTTTTATCCTTCCGAGTTTCCGTGTGCTTCTACCTTCGGAGGTAGGCGAAATAACTCTTTCTTTTCTTTCAGGTAAAAGGTTTTTTAGTTTACTGAGTTTATTGATAATAGGTTTAAAATTTATTTTCTTTGGAGAGGGCTGCAGGTATACGTAAAGAACCAATAGTCCCAGAAAAGAAACTAATGTTATACTTCCTCCAAAACTTAATTTCGAAATAAGGAAAGAGCCTATTATTGTTCCGATTTCGCCTTTTTTTACGTTAGGGAGTTTCGGGTTTATAGATACAATCGTAAGAGATATGAAAAATACCCAGAGAAATAACCCGCCGATGCGGTAGAATATGTACTTAACTTTATTCATAAAGAGAGCAAAAGCAGCAATAACAAAGATTAACGGCAATAAATAGGAAAGAATTCCAAAGGTTTCGAACATGCTTTTTGCGATTACGGCGCCTACAATTCCTCCGAAGTTATTTGTTAAATCCTCTTTAGGCAAATAGGATAACAGAGACGTTAAGATAAGAACGGATAGAAAGAGAAGAACTATTCCGTTCATTACCATTTTCTTTCTCCCCTCCATATCTTTTACAGTAATTATGAGGGATCTGATTATGAGCCCCACGAGAGCTCCTATTATTAATAAATTTAATATCTTCATATTTGAATAATATATCTCCGGATACTTCTGTCAAGTTTATAAGTTTTACAACTTACATTTTTCAACCACAAAACACACAAAATACACTAAATTTTACTGTGGTTTTTAAAACCCACCAACACACCCACCCACTAACACACTAACTAAATTAGACAGGATAACAGGATGAACAGGATTTTTTTATTGTTTTAACAACCCAACCACCCAACGATCTAACAAACCAACAAAAAGTAAGGAACAACAAATCACACAAATTTATTATGTCAGTCCAATGTCCAAAGTCCGAAATCAACAATCAATTTTGAAACTGAAACCTGGGACCTGGTATCTGGCACCTATCTACCTGTTCTTTCATTCACTTCCTTAGCCAATTTTTTCACTTTCACCATATCCTTCTCCATATTTTTATAATGATAATACACTGTGTTATTCGTCAGAAGAGGATCTAACACGTTTTCTTCCATTTTCGTTCCCGGTATAGGAGAAAACTCCGCAAGAGATATTTTGACTCCCCTTTTTGCAACATAAAGTATAGATTGTTTCACAGATTCAAAACTAACACCTGGTACTCCCGCAAGAAGATAGGTATAAATATTTTTCTTCTTATATCCTGCAAACATGAGATTTTCCACTGCTCCAACAAATTCATAATTTGAAGTTTTCATAGAAAGTTTCTTCTGTACACTCTCATCAGCTGTTTCAAGAGAAATTCTTGGTTCTTTAAATCCTACTTTATACATTATATTCGCAACTTCTTTGGAAATATATCTTGAATGCAGCCCGTTCGGAGTAAAAAAAGAAACGGACATTTCTTTATCTCTGATTTTCTCACATAAACGTATAAATCTTTCTTGAGGAATTAATAGCGCATCATCGTAAAAGGCGAATCTTTTTATTCCCTTTTTGTATAAGTAGTAAATTTCTTCTACGATTTGCTCTTCATCTTTATCTTCTTTTTCTCCGCAAAGATAAGAAGAAGCACAGTAAGGACAATTAAAAGGGCACCCCAGGGAAGTAGTAAGACAGGCATAGCTCAGATTAGAATAATGTGAGTAATCCGGAGGTGGAAATTCCTTGAAATGTTTCGGTATTTCTAAACCCAGCTCTTTTATGTAATTTTCCTTTTTCGAATAGACTCTATCAAAGCCCAGGCTCTTTGCATGATCGGGCAAAAGAGTTGCGTATATTCCCCCAAGAAGCAAAACGCACTTCAGGTTAAGTGATTTTATAATTTCTTTCAGTTCTATCAATCCGGGATACCAGTAAGTCATACTACAGGTCAACATTATAACTTCAGGACTGAAATCCTTTATTCTTTCCCTTATAACCTCAGGAGGCAACCCGTATCGTTTAAATTTTCCGGGAATATTCCTTAATACTTCAGGTTTTTGAACTTTCTGAAATTTGATTTTTCCCCTACCAAAGGGATCGCTTTTAATATTTCTAAAGTAAGGATCAAACCGGTTAACCGCGTCAAGCAGATAGACTTTATGACCTTCTTTTTTCAAAATGCTTAAAAGATATACGAGCCCCAGAGGTTTCATCCAGAAATCATAAACCGCAAAATCATAAATAGGCGGATTTACAAGTAAAATCCTCATAATTTTAGTCACAGATTTGCACAGATATACACGGATTTCTCATCCCCACCCCATATTATTATAGTTATATTTTTTTTAAATTATAGAAAATTTTTTATCTGTGTTCATCCGTGGCTATTCCTTTTTTGTTTTCTTTTCTTTTTTCCTCTGTGTTCTCAGTGTTTTTTTCTTTTTTAACTACAATTAAATTCTCTGTGATCTCTGTGGTAAATTTTGTTTTTTCTTTTTTAAATCCATTTTCCATTTTGATATTTGATTTTTACATTTTAGCGGCTTTGCCGCGCTATGAATTTGAATCAAATTCTGTCAGTTTGATATTGCTTCTTATTTTACAGTACCCCAATACCAAGATTTTCAAAGATTAGGGGTTCTTAAAAAAAATGGGTCTATTCCTTCCAGTCATCCAATTTTCCATCTTTAAAATGCAAATATCTAAAACTACTTCCTTGTGAGGTGATTCCGTATGACCATTTTTCAACAGTTCCCCAGGAACCTTCTCTTTGCTCAATATTATCCGGTCTTCCCCAACTGAATATTGCCATTTCAGTAGTCATACCTTTGAAAAGCCCACCATTTATAATTACATCAATTATCCCATCAGGATAGAAATAATATTCCCTTAAGTATCTACGCTTTGCCTGGTCCGATAATTGAAAATATTCTGAAGCGCCATATCTCTCAGGTACTCTAATACCTTGTTTTCTAACATTGCTCTCACAAACGATTAGAAAAAGTCCCAGGCATATAATTAAAATTTTACTATATAGATTCATAAAAACTCCCTTATCTATTATGAAATGTTAAGGTATTAAATATAATCTCTACTTTTGAAAATACAATTACGCTAACATTTGTCAAGGCGTGTCGGTTAATAATGACCAACGACAGAGGACGGCAGACGGCTAAATAAAGTTAGTGTGTTAGTGGGTGGGTGTGTTGGTGCGTTTTTCAACTGTCTAACGGACTAACTGACCAACCGACCAACATTTTAAAAATATCCGTGTTAATCCGTGGCTAATTGTTTGGTGTTGTGAGTAGGGTTTTAAAAAACACATTTAAGAAAGGGGAGGTGGGATGTAGCTCTACGTACTCTGCGCCTCTGCGGTGAAATAACTTTTTGGACTTTGATTTATAATTTTTCTTGACATTTACTATTCAATTACATATAATGGAAAAGAAATAATTACATATTAAAGAGTAAAAAGGAGGTTATTGTGCGGATTAAATCAGTTTTAACCGAAAGCGAAATTCCAAAACAGTGGTATAATCTTGCGGCCGATTTACCCAACCCCCTGCAGCCACCCCTTGGCCCGGACGGAAATCCGATTACACCGGATATGCTTGCCCCTGTTTTCCCTATGAACTTAATAGAACAGGAAGTTAGCCAGGAAAGGTGGATAGATATCCCCGAAGAGGTACTGAATATTCTCTATAAATGGAGACCAACCCCCTTGCACCGGGCTAGAGCTTTGGAAGCTCATCTGGATACCCCGGCTAGAATCTATTATAAAAACGAAAGCGTTTCACCCCCCGGGAGTCATAAACCCAATACCGCAGTCCCGCAGGCATGGTACAACAAACAGTTTGGTATAGAAAAACTAACAACCGAAACGGGCGCGGGACAGTGGGGAAGCGCGCTTGCTTTCGCGTGCGCAATTATAGGGCTTGAATGTAAAGTTTATATGGTAAGGATCAGTTTTGACCAAAAACCTTTTAGAAAAACTATGATGCAAACCTGGGGAGCAACCTGTGTTGCAAGTCCCAGTGACACAACTAACGCAGGACGCGCAATACTCGAAAAAATACCTGATACTCCCGGAAGTTTGGGTATAGCTATAAGCGAAGCGATCGAAGAAGCGGTAACGGATACAAGCGGCAAGACCAGATACTCTCTGGGAAGTGTATTGAACCACGTATTACTCCATCAGACTATTATTGGACTTGAAGCCAAAAAACAACTCGAAAAGGCGGGCGAAAATAAGGTGGATGTTGTTATAGGTTGTTGCGGCGGGGGTAGTAATTTTGCCGGATTATCTTTCCCGTTTGTTAACGATAAAATACACGGAGAAGAAATAGAAATAATTCCTGTGGAGCCCACTTCCTGCCCAACAATGACAAGAGCTCCTTTTGCATACGACCACGGCGATACCGCAAAGATGACTCCTCTTCTACCGATGCATTCACTCGGGCACGATTTCATTCCTCCACCAATCCACGCGGGGGGCTTACGATACCACGGAATGGCTCCTTTAGTTTCCCAGACAATAGTTGAAGGGCTTATGACTCCAAGGGCAATTCACCAGGTGGAATGTTATGAGGCAGCGATAACCTTTGCAAGAACCGAAGGAATTATTTGCGCGCCCGAAACAAGCCACGCCATAGCGGCAACCATTCAGGAAGCAAAAAAAGCAAAAGAAGAAGGCAAAGAAAAGGTCATCATCTTTAATATGAGCGGACACGGTCTTTTAGACTTGAGTGGATACCAAAACTTCCTTGCCGGCAAACTACAGGATTATCCTCTACCTGATGAGGAAATGCGAAAATCCCTTAAGGGTATAGAAGGATTACCTAAACCAAAGGTACTAAAAACAGGTAAATGGTAGTTACAAAGAGAGCCGCAAGAGCCAATCTTGCGGCTCTCTTAACATTTTAAAACACTCATGGAAAAACACGATAACGAGCGTATTTATTGTCGCAGATTAGGTCATTGGCTTATTTTCAATTACTGCCGCCAGGAAAGCAATGGATTACCTTGCCGCAAGATAGTAGACTGCTGGTTTGATAAATTGGAAATTAAAGAATTCTTAAATGAAAATTATAAAGAAGAAGAAATTTCATATATTTTTGAGTCTTCAAGACCAAAGCTTACGTCAATAATCGAACTCATAGAACAGGCAAAAAAAAGAAATGATAAAACTCCTTGACATAAAAAATTTTTAAGATAATTTTCAAAAAAGGAATTTAAATAGTACCCATGCAAATTCACGCAAATCATAAAGAAATACTTGACGGCAAAACTACCGATATATATTTTCATCGAACCGAAGAGATTTTAAAAAAAGAAAAGAAAAATCCTGATGTAACAGTGGAAGTTTGGGCGAAAAGATTTCCCGACAAATATAAATGGGCAATATTTACCGGACTAAGCGAATCCCTAGAATTATTTAAAGATAAAAAAATAGATATCGCGTCCTTACCGGAAGGCAGCGTATTTTTCGAAAGAGAACCGGTTCTTACAATCAAAGGTAAGTATCTGGATTTCGCAAAATTTGAAACACCCCTGCTCGGTTATATATGTCAGGCTTCCGGAATATCGACAAAAGCTACCCGTTGTAAAATTGCTGCACAAAATAGAACCGTTCTATCCTTCGGAGCAAGAAGAATGCATCCTGCCATAACTCCCGTTATAGACAGGTACGCGTACCTTGGAGGAATCGACGGTGTCTCTGCGGTCCTGTCCGCGGAAAAATTAAAATTGAAACCACAAGGAACAATTCCTCATGCTGTAATACTTATTATCGGGGATACGGTAAAAGCCGCCTTAGCTTACGATAAAGCAGTTGCAAGCGGTATCCCCAGAATAATTCTCGTAGATACTTTCGGCGATGAGAAAATTGAAAGCTTAAGACTCGCGGAAAAACTTAAAGATAAATTGGACGCGATAAGGATAGATACACCATCTTCAAGAAGAGGAGATTTGCCAACAATCGTACGAGAAACAAGAGAAGAACTTAACAGTAGAGGTTTTGCCGATGTAGGTATATTCGTCTCAGGCGGTCTGGACGAATATAGTATAAAAGATCTTAATCCCTACTCTGAAGGATACGGAATCGGAACAAGTTTATCAAACGCGCCTACAATTAATTTCAGCCTTGATATTGTGGAAATCGAGGGTAAATTAGTATCCAAGAAAGGAAAAGTTTCGGGGAGAAAAGAAATATTTGAATGCGAACGCTGCGCAAGTAGAAATATCGTTTTCAAGAAAAATCCCAAACCAAGATGTGACTGCGGAAACGAGATGAATTTATTGACAAAAAAGGTCATGGAGAAAGGAAAGCTTGTAGGAGAAATTGAAGCAGTGGATGTAATACGAAATAGAGTTTTAAGACAATTGAGGTTTTTGAATGTATAATATAAAATTTATCGAAGAGAATTTGAGTGCGCTAAAGAAAAACACAAAAAATAAAGGCGTTGATATTGATTTTGAACTTTTTACAGAATTGAACGATAAAAGAAAAGCTCTGCAATCTTCTGTTGATGAACTAAGAAGGGAGAGAAATGAAAAAAGTAAAAAAGTGGGCGAATTAAAGAAGAACAAACTTGACGCTTCCGAACTGTTATCTGAATTAGAGCTCCTGAAAGAAAAACTTATTAGAGAGGAAAAAGATTTAAAAGAAATCCAGCAAGCAATCGATGATTTTATTTCCTGGATACCAAACCTGGTTCATAGCTCAGTTAAAAATAAGCCGGTTTCCATAATAAAACCGACCGGGTTAAAAAAATTACCCTTCAAGCCTCTAACACATATCGAACTGGGTGAATCTCTGGATATTCTTGATTTCACCGCCGCGGCGAAGATTGCGGGAGCCAATTTCACCTTATATAAAGGAAAAGGAGCAAAATTAGAACGTGCTCTGATAAACTTTATGTTAGATTTGCATACAAAGCGGCATCAATATACGGAAGTTTTTCCGCCTTTTCTCGCAACCGAAAAGTCAATGTTCAATACCGGTCAGCTTCCAAAGATGAAAGAGGATATGTATATAACAGACAAAGAAGGATTATTCTTAAATCCCACAGCCGAAGTTCCTCTCACCAACATACTATCCGAAAAAGTTCTGACGCCTGATGATTTACCGATCAAATACTGCGGCTACACGGCTTGCTTCCGAAGGGAAGCCGGTTCTTACGGAAAAGAAACAAAAGGACTCCTTCGTCTTCACCAATTCAACAAAGTAGAACTCGTCAACTTTGTCATGCCAGAAGAGTCATACAATGTACTTGAAAAACTACTTCTGGAAGCCCTTCAGGTTATAAAACTTTTAGAACTTCCTTATAGAGTTCTCTTACTTCCTTACGACGATTTGTCTTTTGCTTCGGCAAAAACATATGACATCGAAATATTCGCTCCGGGTGTAGATAGATGGCTTGAAGTTTCTTCCGTAAGCAACTTTGAAGATTTTCAGGCGAAAAGGGCGGACATAAGAGTCAGAGTAGAAGGAAAAACAAAACCGGTACATACCCTGAACGGTTCCGGCGTTGCCACTCCAAGACTTATGATATCGCTCCTGGAAAATTGCCAGACGAAAGAAGGAGAAATAAAAATACCCGAAGTCCTCGTACCTTATACAGATTTTGAGACGATTGACTTGGGGAGTAGCGAGTAGAGAGGATAATGAGTGCGGAGTGCCGGGTTCCGAGTGCCGAGTTAGCTTCACCCAACACACTAAAAACAAAAAAATCTTGTGGTAATCTGTGCAATCTCATGATTGAAAACGGGTGTAGTGGGTTTTGTGTCCTTTGTGGTTAATATTATGCATTAGCGCTTTACTCTATATATACATTATAAGAAGATTTTAACCTCAGGTCAAGAGAAGGAAATTTTTGT
>CAYYUB010000058.1:0-9136 GCA_964474855.1 uncultured bacterium | reverse complement strand
CAATAAAGGAAAACAAAATGTTAATTCCATTCCTAATTTTAATAGGAATCCTTGCTGCATTAAAACCAAATTACTTGACAATTGATACTCTGTTGTTATTCTTAATCTACTTCTTGATTTTTAGAACCCGTAGTTTTTTTATCTCTCTTGTTTTCCTATTATTTATACAGCAGTCTTTAATAAAAACATATTACAGATTTGGACTCTCAGTCAGAGAAAGCATGATCATAAGTAGAGCAGATGAAATAATATGGATTACTCTCTTTATAATAATTTTGTTTAAAATTAAAGAGTACAAGGAAGAAATAGAGTTTGAAGGAATAGACTTTACAGTACTTTTTCTTTTATTATTTTCTTTCTTCTCGCTTTTTATAAACCATAGATCATTGCTTTGGGGAAGTATAAGTATTCTACTAATGTTAAAGGGATACTTAATATATCTTATAGGCGACAAATTGAAATTCCAGGAAAAAGAGATAAAAAAATTCATAACATTATATTTAGTATCATTGTTCTTAATTGGAATTATTGGAATTATGCAATTTTTTGACATTCATCCCCCAGTATTCCCTCCGGATTATAGATTTGGACTCAAAGTAATTAATTCTATATTTGGTAAGCATACTACATATGGGAGTATAATGGTTATTGGAGCTACTTTAGTCATCTCTTTCATAATAGTTTACAAGAACATGAAATTGCTACCATTATTGATATTATTTATCGTTGCCATTATACTTTCATCTTTAAGAAGAAGTTTGATCTCCCTTCTTATAGTTTTGTTTGTCTTACCTTTCATAACAAAAGAAGTCTCTAAAAAAATATATATACCATTTTTAATTATTATATTTTTCATTTTCTTGCTATTTAGAACCCAACTATCTATTTTGTTTACCTCTACAATTCAAGAATATGTCAGGAACTTTCAGCAAACACCCAGAGGTGAATTATATATAGGAATGGTAAAAATACTAAAAAGTAAAATACTCTTCGGGGAAGGACCAGGCAGCTTTGCCGGACAGATTTCCAAGGTAACAGTTAGTAATGTTTATAAAAAATATGGCCTTTCCGAGAATGTCTTGCTTTACTCTTCAGATGCTTATCCCGCACATATATTCGGAGAATTAGGCCTTGGAGGTGGAATTTTATACATAATGTTTATGTATTACGTTTTTAGAAAAATTTCCAAAATGTACAATTATTTTATAAACATTAAGAACGACTTTTTTATATCACTTTCTATATACTTGAAATTGATATTTATTATTGCTATAATAGAATGTTTTGTTTCCTCATTCGTTGAAGTAACAATAAAATCCTTTGCTCTTTTTGGAATTTTGTCATTGATATCTTCCTTTTATAGGTATTCAAAATCTTCAGAATCTTGACAATATAAATTTCCCCAGTCCTCCTCTAAAATAACAACTCTTCAAACATGATAATAAATGAGAATAATATATATTCTATCAACTGTTAATAAACCTTTATATATTACCAAGAAGTACTTTGAGAAATTTTCAAAAGACAAAAAAAACGATCCTATTCAAAATCATAGAGTTGTCCTTCTCAATTTACAGGGCATAACATGACTGGTTAAATAGTCAATTCCTTGACCGAAATGCTAACAGTTTTCTATAAATTGCCAGCAGTTCTTCACTTAATACACTTAACTCATACTTTTCTTTAACTTTAATAATATTATTTTTACCCATTTCTCTCCGTAATTCTGGATTTTTAAGCAAAAATCTTATTCTATCTGAAAGCATAACAGAATCACCCGTCTCAACTATAAAACCGTTCTCTCCATCATTCACTATATCAGGAATTCCACCTGTATTCGTAACAACTACAGGAAGACCAGCAGCCATCGCTTCTACTATAGCTCTTCCTAAACCTTCAATACGGGCAGGTCGTAAAAATATGGTACTTCTGTAAAATTCCTCAATCTTCTCCTTTCCACTAATATATCCTAATATACTAATATTTTCCCCACATCCTCTATTAAAACACTCTTCTTTGAATCTTTTATAATCACCATATCCTGTAAATATAAATTTAGCGTCTGCAAAATCTTCAAGAATCGATGGAATAGCATCCAAGATATCATATATTCCCTTGCGATTGCTATATAATGGTCCTCCCATAAAAAGAAGTCTGTTAGGCTCTTTTTTCACTTTGACTGATTGATCATACAGTGATAGATCAACAGGATTAGCTAAAATTATAGCTTTGTCTTTCACCTGTATTATATCCTCAAGGTCTATCTTCCATTTTTCAGTTAGGACAATAACGACATCAGAGATTTTTAAAAGAGATCTAATAATCCCTTTTATAGGAAAAGAGGAATTCAAATAGAATGTAGTTAGGTCTCCATGACTATGGAACACTACTTTTTTCTGAAATAATTTTGAAAATAAGAGAAACATTGCTTTCCTCCAAAAACTTAGTTTATCCGATGAGTGGATATGTACTATGTCAAATCTTGTTACTATAATGAGAAATTTTCCTATGCTGCAAAAGAATTGGAATGTTTTAATAATTTTTGAACCCTTTCCATATTTACAAACCGGAAGATACGTAAGTTCAATTTTGTCCTTTAAGCCTTCTGCAAATGTGTCAACTACAGCTGTAATCCCTCCCGGTTCTTCTTTTGTAGGCCCAATCATTAAAACTTTAATTTTAGAAATATCCATATTTTTTTCTTTTTATCTACTTAGTAAAAAAGGGGATCCTTTGACAAAGCCTTATATGTTTTTCCCTTTTATCTCATTTCTACACTCATATAAATAGATGAGATTCTCCTTAATATAGCTACAAATATATAAAATTAATTTTCTTTTTGTCAAGGGTCGTATTTGTTGGAGTTTCCGAATTTTCCACCCTTAAATTTGAGATGAATCAGTTATATTAAGTATTACAAGAGATTAAAAAGTGGATAACCCTCATTTCTTTATCATTGATACCGGAAACGAGTAAACATTTAGTAAAAAAACGTATTTTTTGTGCTAAAAGTATGTGCGAAAATCCTTGTGAAATATAAAAATTTTCAAGTAAAAGAATATTGATAAAAAAGCGTTCTTTTTGCATACTGATATCTAATATTTGTAAGCATTTGGGAAGTAGTATAAATATCGAACTTAAAGAAGTTAACGAGATTTTAAAAAGTTCAAATGGGAAATTTAGATTTATACTCTCAAAGATCTCTCCGGATTCGTAAGGTATAAAACAGACGAATATCTTACCGAAAAGAAAAACTAAATTAGGTCTAATACTTGCTTTTAGATCGAATCTTTTTATATTCCTTATATGAAACAGGTAGTACAGGATTTTAAAGGCGGGAAAATAAAAGTAGTTGAAGCTCCAACCCCGGCAGCAGAACCCGGATATCTTATTGTCAGGAATTTGACATCTGTCATTTCTTCCGGGACGGAAAGATCTACTGTAAGCACCGGAAAAAAGCATTTACTAGGGAAAGCAAAAGCAAGACCTGACCTTGTAAAACAGGTAATCGATTCAATAAAAAAAGAAGGACTGGGGTCAACGTTCAAAAAAGTACAATCAAAGCTGGAAGATTATAAACTACTCGGTTATAGTTCTGCTGGAGAGGTTTTAGAAGTGGGTGAAGGCGTACGTAATTTCAATGTAGGCGATAGAGTTGCCTGCGCAGGTGGAGGCTATGCTTTACATGCAGAGATAATAAGAGTTCCTATAAATCTATGTGTAAAAATGCCTCAAAAAATAGATTATGATGAAGCTGCTTTTTCTACCATTGGAGCCATAGCCCTGCAGGGTATAAGGCAGGCAAGTACCAAAGTAGGCGAAAAAACTGGGGTCATCGGCCTTGGATTGATTGGAATTTTAACAGTACAGATATTAAAAGCTTCGGGATCAAAGGTCTTTGGAATAGATATCGATCCTGAAGCAGTTAATCTGGCAATGAAGTTTGGAATGGATACGGGAGCAACATTAGAAAATGAGGATATCTTAATAAAAATCAAAGAATTTACTAACGGATTTGGGCTTGATTCTGTTATTATTACAGCAGGGACAAAAAGCAGTTTTCCCGTTAATCTTGCATCAAAAATTCTACGGGACAGAGGTAAAATAGTTATAGTAGGAAACGTAGGTATGGAACTAGAAAGAGAAACATTTTATCATAAAGAACTTGGACTAAATCTTTCCCGTTCATACGGACCCGGACGATATGATCCCGCTTTTGAAGAAAAAGGGATAGATTACCCAATAGGATACGTGCGCTGGACAGAAAAGAGAAATATGGAAACAATACTTGAACTTGTCTCAGAAAAAAAGATAAATATAAAAAAGTTGATTACCCACAGATTTTCAATAGATTCTGCGTTGGATGCATATAATTTAATATTAAACGGAAATGAAAGATTTCTAGGTGTAGTTTTTGAGTATAAAAGTGAAACCGAAAGCAAGAAAAGAGTGTATATTTCAAAAAAAGAATATAAAAAAGAAGGAAAAGCAAAAGTAGGCGTTATTGGTGCAGGGAATTTTGGTAAAACTTTTATAATTCCTCCGTTAGTAAAAAACAAAAATGTTTCACCTATTGGTATCGCAACTTTAGATGGCGCAGATGCTACTAATATGAGCAGGAAATTCGGCTTTTCGTACGCAACAGCAGATTATAAAGAAATATTAAATGATTCAGAAATTAATACAATCTTTGTCCTTACAAGGCACAATTTACATGCTAAAATAATTGTCGAAGCATTAAACAATGGTAAGAATGTTTATGTTGAAAAACCTCTCGCTATGAAAGAAAGTGAGTTAGCAAAAATAAAAGAAACTTTAAAAAATTCTAAGACACGTTTAATGGTTGGTTTTAACAGGAGATTTTCTCCGCACTCAATAAGACTTAAAGATTTTATAGGAAAAACGCATGGACCTTTAATAGCAAACTACAGAATAAATGCGGGAGAACTTCCGCCAGATCATTGGTTGAAAGATCCAGATTTCGGAGGCGGTAGAATAATAGGAGAATGCTGCCATTTTATTGATTATATTAGATTTCTTACAGGACATGAAATAAAAAAACTAAACGCGGTTTCCTCTATAGAAAAGGATAACAAAATCATACAAATACAATTCACTGACAACTCTATCGGAACAATCTCATATATAACAATAGGAGATAAAACTTTTCCAAAGGAAAGAATCGAAGCATTTGCGGATGGTAAAGTAGGCATAATAGAGGATTTCAGAATCACATCTATGTCTGTATGCGGCAAAAGAAAAAATTTCAAAACAAAATCACAAAATAAAGGATATAAAAAAGAAATTGAACTATTTATAGAAAGTATTATAAAAGGAATTGAAGCACCGATTCCACCGGAAGAATTGTTAGAAGTAACTGAATGGACAATTGAAGCCGATAGATTTTGACCCCTTAGACATAGCAATAAACATATTAAAACAAAGCGAGAACTCCGATTTTAAGGGATATGATCCTTACGACGGACTTAACTCACCCTTAATAGATATTTTACCAATACTTAAGAACAAATATTCTATGATACTTCTAACTCAATTTTTCAAGAATTTTCCCTTAAACCTTAGACCGGTCATGAGAATTAAAAAAGAAAGAAACGCCAAAGGGATAGCTCTATTTGTATCCGGTATATTAAGGCTCCATAATATAAAAAAAGATGGAAAATATTTACAGTCTGCATACGTACTTCTGGACTGGTTGAAAAAAAATAAATCTCCATACACGGATTATTTCGCGTGGGGATACAATTTTCCCTGGCAATCGAGAAATAGTTTTAAACCTAAATATTTCCCGAATATAGTTACAACATCCTTCGTTGCTCAAAGTTTTCTTGATTGCTATGCACAAACAAAAAATAAAGAATTCTTAGACATTGCAACTTCTTCTGCGTCTTTCATGATTAATGAACTTAATATCTATAAAGATAAGAAAGGTATATGTTTCAGCTATAGTCCTGCTGATAATGAACGAGTATACAATGCTACATTATTGGCAGCATGGTTTTTACTAAGGTTATGGAAATTCAACCGCATAGAAAAACTTTATAAATATGGAACAGAGAGCTTACAATTTGCAATGAAAAACCAGAACGAAGATGGATCCTGGTTTTACGGAAAAAACAAAAACCAAAAATGGATAGACAATTTCCACACAGGTTACAATCTCTGGGCTCTCAAAGAAATAGGAAAACTAATAGATTTCAACGGATTAAATGAACGTACCGAAAAGGGATTAAATTATTATATTAAAAATCTTTTTGATAAAAAATACATTCCTAAGTATTACCACAATAAAAAGTACCCCTTGGACATACATTCATTTGCGGTCTCAATAATTGTATTTCTGAAATACGGAAAATTAAAAGAAGCCAACCAGATACTTAAACAAGCATTTGATTTTTTATATTCAGGTAAAGGCTATTTTTACTATCGTCAATACCCTTTTTTCATAAATAAAATGGATTATCTAAGATGGTCAAATGCCTGGATGTTTTATGCGTTAACGGAGTTTGGGATATATGAGAATATGGATTGATATAGATAACGCTCCTCACGTCAATATTATGGTTCCAATCATACAGGAATTAAGATTTAGGGGGCATAAGGTTTTAATAACGGCAAGAGATTACGGACAAACAGTAGAACTCCTCAAAATGAAAAATGTATCATATAAACTAATAGGAAAACACCCTGGAAAATCCGTTATACTTAAAATACTTTTCCTTGTTTTTAGAATGGTTCATTTGTTTTACTTTGCTTCTGACAAAAGAATAGACCTTGTTTTATCACATGGGTCCAGGTCTCTTGTTTTACCGGCAAGACTTCTCGGCATTCCGGTTATTACAATGTATGATTATGAATATATATCCGACTACCTCTTTAAAAAATTTTCAAAAGCCATTCTAATGCCGTTTATATCATACGACAAAAACAACAAAAAACACATCCCTTTTCCAGGATTAAAAGAAGAAATATATTTATGGGATCACAAGTATGATTCCAATTGGAATAAAGAAATTAAAATAGAAAAGAATAACGTTCTAGCTGTTCTTCGACCACCTGCTTCCATGGCGCATTACCACAATATAAATGCGGAAAAAATATTTGAAAGAATATTGAGAGATATTTCAAAAAACGAAAAAGTAGAAGCTCTGGTGGTTCCTAGAACAAAAAAACAGTTAACAGAGATGATAAACTCCTTTCAAGATTTGAGAGGCATTAAAATTTTAGAAAAAGCAGTAGATGGAATAAGCATGATAAAAGGGGCTGACCTAGTTATAGGCGGAGGCGGAACAATGAACCGAGAAGCAGCTCTATTAGGTACCCCAGTCTATAGTGTTTTTCAAGGCAAAATCGGTAAAATTGATAAATGGTTATCTGAGAAAGGAAGAATGAAATTTATAAACTCGCCTCAAGAAATAGAAAAAATTGTCTATAAAAAAATAAATAAAAAAGATCCTCTTATAAATGTAATTAATTTAAAAAAAATTATTTGTCATTTAATTGAACAAATATACGGAAATTAAACACTGTTAACGGTAAAAAATAATTTATAAATTCTCGTTAATAACTCGTACAACCCTTTCAGCAGTCTTACCATCCCACAATGGCATACCTGATGATTGTTTCTGTTTACCATTTAGTATTTTTAAAGATTCTCCTACGATAACATCCTTCTTCATACCAACCAGCACATTAGTGCCTTTAGTTATCGTAAAAGGTCTCTCGGTATTTTCCCTGATCGTCAGACATGGAATATTCAAATATGTGGTTTCCTGCTGAATACTTCCGGAATCAGTCAAAACAAATTTTGAGTTATTATACAAACGGTCATCAGCCAGCTTTTTTCAATCGAAATATAGTCGGAATTTCCGCTCATCAATGGTGTTTTGGAATAAACAATACATTAATTCTTTCATTAAGCTTTGTTATGTCCATCTTGCGGAACGACGGTACGGCATAAGCGTCGAACCCGAACCCCTTCATATATTCATTAAATTGCGAGAGCGTAAACCCAAGACGGGGATATGCGTCTGGCCAAACTTCAGACAGGATAATAGGCTTCCAATATCCACTTTTCAGGTAATCGCTAAAGCCAATCAATACCGGAAATTCATATCCTTCCGTATCAATCTTCAGAAAATCAACTTTTTCTATTCCCTCTTCTCTCAGGTAATTATCAAGCCTACGCACCTTAACGTCAACTTGTTTCTTCATATCACCCCTACTCATAAAGTCGGGAACCATAGAGTTAAACCCTATGTTTGGCAAATTGGTTACAGCAATAACGGCGCTGTGCTCTCGGTCTCCCAACGCGAATTGATGCGCCAGCAATCTGTAATTGCGGTTATCTTGAGAAAGCTTGTTTAGTCGCTCAAAGTATTCGGGTACAGGCTCAAAACTAATCACCCGTCCGCTCGTGCCCACTAGACTTAACGCAAGTGCCGATAAATAACCAACATTAGCGCCTATATCTAAGAAAGTGTTCCCTTTCTTGATGAACTTCCGAAAGATATATTCTGTTTCCACTTCGTAACACTTGTAGTATATTCTTTTCATCATTGCCGGATCGACACTCAAGTCAACATCAAATCGAACCCCATGAAGTGACAGCGTAGAATGGCTTGGCGTCTGACGGGATAAGGCACGCCGAAGAGATCTGGCGGATTTCAATGCGAACACGTCCGGTTTGTTTATAAACAAGGTCAACGCTTTTTTGATATCCATTGATATGTTTCCTCCGTAAGCTTCACTGAATTACTTCGCCTCCTCAATGTTGTATAACTTAGAATTACGTTTTTTTCATTCTGACAAAAGTTAATCTACAAGAGAAAAACATCTACTATCCGCTCAGCAGTTCTCCCATCCCACAATGGCATGCCTGATGATTGTTTCTGCTTACCATTTAGTATTTTTAAAGATTCTCCTACGATAACATCCTTCTTCATACCAACCAGCACATTAGTGCCTTTAGTTATCGTAAAAGGTCTCTCGGTATTTTCCCTGATCGTCAGACATGGAATATTCAAATATGTGGTTTCCTGCTGAATACTTCCGGAATCAGTCAAAACAAATTTTGAGTTTTTGTACAATCTTAAAAAATCCCGGTAGGAAAGAGGAT
>CAYYUB010000057.1:0-9145 GCA_964474855.1 uncultured bacterium | reverse complement strand
ACGGATTAACACGGATAAACACTGATTTTTTTTAGTTTTCCCTATTTAACTATTTGACTATTCAACCATTTAACTTAGATTCGCAGAATCTATCAATCAAAATGGCTTGACACAAAAAAATATTATATTAATTTTAAAAATCAGTTGAAATAAATAATGAATAAAAAAGATATAAATAAAATTATTAAAAATCCAGCCTTTATTCCGGGTATCTATAATTATTGTGATTACTGGTGTGAGCGTTGCCCCCTTACTTCCCGCTGCATGAACTTCGCATTAAGCGAAAAACAGTTCCCTGATAATGAATCTCGCGATATAAATAATAAACTTTTCTGGCAGAAATTATCTGAAATTCTTCAATTAACACTTGATACGATAAAGGAAATTTCAATTAAAAAGGGCATTGACTTAAATTTTCTCGATCTTGAGACCGAAACCGAAGAAAAAATGATAAGAAAGGAAAACATAGGGGAAGATAAATGCTGCTCCTCCGCGAAAGCGTATGGGGAAATGGTCGAAAACTGGTTCAATTCATCCGGTCAACTATTTAACCAAAAGCAGGATGAGCTGTATCTAAAAGCAGAACTCGATATACCGAATTTCAATCCCATTGAAGAAGCTGCCAACCTTAAAGATTCAGTAGACATCATTCGCTGGTATCAATATCAGATACACAGCAAGTTGATGAGGGCAGTGAAAAGAGATTCAAACGAACTGCAGGAAGACAGTGATGGTTCAGCAAAAATTGCATTAATTGCAACAAACCGCTCCATAGCCGCATGGGGAGAAATACATCGTCACTTTCCGGAATGTGAGGATGAAACACTTGACCTTCTTGTACATCTTGACCGATTACGCAGAAAAGTCGAAAAGATATTTCCAAAAGCAAGAGGATTTATACGCCCGGGATTAGATGAAACAGAACTTAACGATTAACAAGTCGTGTCAAACATTCAAATTTTTAGGTTGGGAAGGGATTCTTAATTCTGACTCCTGACTTCTTAATTCTTCTACTTCTATCCTTGACATAAAAAAATATCCTATTAATCTTCATTAAATGGGAACAAAAAAAGTAGGTGGCAACAAGTTAGAATCCATTCCAAATGTCGGACCGATTACTGCTGCAAAATTGCGTCTTCTTGGTTATAAAGAGCCTTCCGATCTCACAGGAGCCGATCCTTACGCTATGTATAAAAAACTCTGTGAACTAACAGGAAAACACCAGGACCCCTGTCTTCTTGATGTTTTCATTTCTGCCGTATCATTCTGTAACGGTAATACACCAAAGCCCTGGTGGGGGTTCACTGCAAAACGAAAAGCTAAACTTAAAAGACTTTTACTTAAGTAATAACTCTTGATAGAATAATGATTCTCAATTATTTTATCAAAGCAAACCAAGTATAATTACCGGAAGAATCAAAATAAAATTTGAATAAATTCAAATTTTACCGACAAGGAAGTTAAATGGAAGAGGAAGTTAATACCAACAAAGAATACGAACCAACTAACAGCATCGATATTTATTTCTCCAAAGAAGAAATAGAGAAAGAATATACAATTATGGGACACGCAGTTGCCAGCAGCAGTACTATGACTTCCAATGATAAGGTTCAAAATAAATTAATCGAAGAAGCTAAAAGTAAAGGAGCAGATGCTATTTTAATAACGGGCGTCGGGAAATCATCCAGCTCAACCGGTTATGTCTACACTGAGGAAAATCAATTAAATGTATCATTTATAAAATATAAATAGATTATATTGAACTATCCTTTACACCCAACAAAAATTCACTCATAACAATTTAACGGAGGACTTCTACAAGACTTTTTGATTCGCACGCTATCAGATAAATTGTTTTTAGCAGATTTTACGGAAAGCCTTAAAATGAATGGCTTCCAAGCTAAAACAAACCAGGTTCTTCATTAAGATTATTTACAAGATTTACAGTTTCTGGGGTTGACATTAAAAGGCATTCTGATAAATTACTGTATATTAAGATTAAGATAAGGAGGGAAGATGCCGGAAGACAACCAGACTGAGAATTTAAATAAAGCGGAAGAGAGAGAAGAAGAAAAAGAAGAAGAAACAAAAGATAAGGCAGAAGAAGAATTCGAAAGTATGGAAGCTATAATTAACGAATTACAAGAAGAAAAAGAAGAGCTCAAGGATAAATATCTTCGAGCTTTAGCCAATTACGAAAATCTAAGAAAAAGAGCCATTCAGGAAAAAGAAAAAATTTATAACTTCACCTTAGAAGAAGTGTTTAGAAGAATTCTTCCCATACTTGATGATTTCGGAAGGGCATTTAAATCAATTAAAAATAGCGCCCATCATAAAGATGATTATAAGTCCTTCTCCGAAGGAATACGTCTTGTGAATTCCAACCTGGATACATTATTAAAAAGCTATAATATTGAACCATTCGAATCTGTTGGAGAAAAATTCGACCCTTCAAAACATGAAGCAATCCACGTTATCGAACAGAATGATGAAGAAAATGATAAAATATTAGAGGAAACAGAGATTGGCTACAAAATCAAAGATAAAATTCTACGCCCTGCAAAAGTAATAGTAGCAAAAAAGAGCGCAGAAACTCAAGATAAAAATCAAGAAGAAAGTAATAATCAAGGAGGAAAAGTAGAATGAAAGAACCTGTAATTGGAATTGATCTCGGAACGACTAACTCGGTTGTCGCTATTGTCGAACAATCCGAGCCGGAGGTAATTACAAATCCTGAGGGTCAAAGGACCACTCCTTCAGTAATAGGATTTAAGGAAGGAGAAGAGTTAGTTGGACTACAGGCAAAAAGGCAGCAGCTTACCAATCCTCAGAATACAGTCTATTCGGTAAAAAGGTTTATGGGTAGAAGATACGCGGAAATAAAAGACGAAAAGAAAAAGGTACCTTTTGAAATTATAAAAGGTCCGCATGATGATGCGAGATTAAAAGTGGAAGATAAAGTTTACTCTCCACCGGAAATTTCCGCAAAAGTCCTACAATATCTCAAGAAAGCGGCTGAAGAACATATGGGTCGTGAAGTAAAAAAAGCAGTTATAACCGTACCGGCTTACTTTAATGACGCCCAGAGAAAAGCCACAAAAGATGCAGGAGAAATAGCCGGATTGGAAGTCCTACGAATCATAAATGAGCCTACGGCAGCCTCACTTGCCTACGGTTTATCGGAGAAAAAAGAAGAGAAAATCGCCGTTTTTGACCTCGGGGGAGGAACTTTCGATATATCTATCCTCGAAATAAGCGAAGGTGTCTTTGAAGTCCTTTCCACAAACGGAGATACACACCTTGGAGGGGATGACTTTGATTACGCTATAATGGAATGGTTGATAGAAGAATTCAAAAATGAGACGGGCATCGATATTTCTGATGACAGAAGCGCCGTACAAAGAGTAAGAGACGCGGCAGAAAAAGCAAAATGTGAACTTTCAACAATGAAAGAAACCACAATAAACCTGCCATACTTAGCGGGAGATAAAACAGGCGCAAAACACCTTGAAAAGAAATTGACAAGGGCTAAATTGGAATCTTTATGCGAGGAGCTTCTTAATAGAGTGGAGGAACCGGTAAGAAATGCTATTAAAGATGCAGGTCTGACCATAAATGATATAGACGAAGTTCTCCTCGTAGGAGGTATGACAAGAATGCCTTCGGTTCAAGAGAAAGTCAAAGAACTCTTCGGAAAGGAACCTCATAAAGGGATTAACCCTGATGAAGTTGTCGCTGTTGGAGCGGCTATTCAGGGAGGAGTACTCGCAGGAGACGTAAAAGACGTTCTACTTCTCGATGTAACCCCATTATCTCTCGGAATAGAAACCTTAGGCGGAATGATGACCTCAATAATCCCAAGAAACACCACAATACCGGCTGAAAAAAGCAAAGTTTTTACAACCGCTGAGGATAATCAACCTGCCGTTTCTATACATGTTCTTCAGGGAGAAAGACCTTCGTCAGCCGATAATAGAACGCTGGGAAGATTTGAACTAACCGGTATCCCTGTTGCACCAAGAGGCGTTCCCCAAATAGAAGTCAGTTTCGACATTGATGCTAACGGTATATTACACGTTTCCGCAAAGGATCTCGGAACAAACAAGGAACAATCGATTAGGATCGAAGCATCTTCAGGTCTCACTGAGGATGAAATAGAAAAAATGAAAGGCGAAGCCGAGACATACGCGGATGAAGATAAAAAGAAACAAGAATTAATTAATGCAAGAAATCAAGCCGACACTTTGGTTTACTCCACGGAAAAAACACTTAAAGAACATGGTAATATAATTTCAAACGAAGAGCGCGGCAATATCCAAAACGCCATATCCGACTTAAGAGAAGCCATTAAAACGGAAGACAGCATTGATATCAGACGGAAAATTGAAAATCTCCAAAAAGCTTCCTATTCAATCTCCGAAAAATTGTATAAGAAAGCACAGGAAGAAGCAGCTCAAAAAGCTAAACCGGACACATCCCAGCAGGAACCACAGGAAGAACCGAAAGAAGAAAGTAAAGGAGAAGGAGAGGTCGAGGCAGATTTCGAAGTAATTGACGAGAAAGAGGAAGAGGATGATAAAGAAGAGGAGAAAAAGTAACAGGATAAATAGTATTAGATATGCCGAAAAATAATGACTACTATGAAACCCTGGGGGTCAGCAAAGACGCAAGTACTCAAGAAGTAAAAAAAGCTTTTAAAAAGCTTGCAAGAAAACACCATCCTGACGTAAACAAAGATAACCCAAAAGAAGCCGAAAAGAAATTTAAAAAAATATCTGAAGCCTACGAAGTGCTTGCGGACCCCGAGAAAAGATCCCGATACGACCGTTTCGGAAAAGAAGGCGTTCACTTTCAGGGTCAAAACTTCACATGGCAGGACTTCACCCACCAGGATGACCTTCGGGATGTTTTCGGAGATATTTTTGAAGGCTTTGGATTAGGTGGAAGCGGGCTTTTTGGGAATCTATTTGGTCAAACCGGAGGGAGAAGAAGTAGAAGAGTACGTAAATCACCCGGCGAAGACGTTCGTATTCCTCTTGAAATAAGTCTAAAAGAAGCATCCGAAGGAACTACCAAAAAGATAAAAATCCGTTTATTCGAAAAGTGTGGAAAATGTGACGGAAAAGGCGGAACAACCACTACGTGTTCCAGATGTAACGGTAACGGAGAAGTGCAAGTAACCCGTTCAAGTTTCTTCGGTCAGATGGTCTCCGTTTCTACTTGCCCGGTATGTAAAGGTGTTGGTGAAGTTGTAAAAAATGCCTGTTCCGATTGTCACGGAGAAGGACGAATAAAAAAAGAAAAACAAATCTCCGTTAAAATACCCCCGGGAGTAGAAACAGGAAACTATATCCCATTAAGAGGAGAAGGGAATACAGGCTTACGAGGAGGTCCAAAAGGCGGCATAATCGTTGAAATAAGAGTGAAGACAGATTCCAAACTCCAAAGAGAAGGCAGCAATCTAAGAATTAAAGTACCAATAAGTTACAAAACGGCTATAGAAGGCGGAAAAGTAACAATTCCAACGCTAAACGGGAGAGCAAAACTCACTATACCCACCGGGACAAAATCCGGAAGAATATTCGTATTAAAAGGTCAAGGTATGGGCATCCTCTACGGAATAGGCAAAGGCGACCTTCTAGCCGAAGTATACATCTGGACACCGGATAAAATATCCAAAAAGGCAAAAGACTTACTTAAGGAACTCGATAAGGAACTCGGCAACCCACCGAAACTGTGAAGAATATACTGCCACGAAGACACTAAGGCACAAAGAGAATAGGACGCAGATGAACGCAGATTTATTGGATTTAAATTACCCTACCCCACACCACATTAATTAGCCACGGATTCTCACGGATATACACTGATTACCCTACCACATACCCCTTTTATTATACATTTCAAAACCCAACCCAAACCCCGAATATTTAGACAGGATTAACACAGATTTACAGGATTCGAATTACCCCACCCCACTCCACATTAATTAGCCACGGATTCTCACGGATATACACTGATTTTTTTAACTCAAAACACAAAACCTAAAACCCGAAACACTAACTCGTACAAAGACACAGAGAACACAGAGCCACACCATCCCCCAATATATATTTCGTATTTCCAAAACCCAACCAATACCCCCTTGACTTATCTCACTTATTTCTTAAATTTTTTACATAAAATGTACACAATTATAGAATTCTTTAGAAAGAAGTTTGCAATATGTGAAAAATCAATCACTTTAAACGTAAAAATTAACAGGTAATGTGAGAGGATAAAAAAACTCAAAATTGGATATATATACTTTAATATCAAAAGGATTCTTGCCTCGTGAAATGCCTCATCTCTTTACCACAAAGAATCTAGCAGAACTAACAAATAACTCTACTTTCGATTCCTCTAAATTCGATAAGAAATCAAGTAAATATATTCGTTTTAATATACCTAAAATAAAACGCTTTACAAGGACACTATCAATTCCAAATCCACTTCATCAAATAAGATTAATAGAAGTTATCTCAAACAACTGGGATATGATAAATAGCTTTTTTTCACAATCAGAATTTTCTGCTAGCAGCCCTGTTGAAGATATTGATGAATTTAGAGCTGTGACCACCAAACATTATTTTAATTGGGTTATTCGGGAAAAAGCAAAACTTGCAAGTCATTATAAATACTTAATAACAACCGATATATCTAGGTTCTATTATACAATTTATACCCATAGTGTCCCTTGGGCACTACATGGCAAAGAAACCGCAAAGAGCAACAGATCCGATAGCTTACTCGGAAATAAACTAGATAAGCGAATTAGAAATACTCAAGACGAACAAACTCTGGGAATCCAAGTAGGTCCCGATACATCGTTAATACTATCTGAAATCATTGGAACTTCAATAGATATTAAGTTGGCAAATTATTTCAAAGACATTAAATGTATAAGATATATAGACGATTTCTTCATATTTGCCAATCGCTTATCAGACGCAGAAAAAATTCTCACCTTTCTGGAGTATAAATTAAAAGATTTCGAACTTGAAATAAATGAAACAAAAACAAGTATTCTAGAATTGCCTCAATCCTTAGAACCCATTTGGTTGCAGAATCTAAGATCTTTCCGTATTCGCAGTACCGTACGAGAACAAGAAAGAGATATTTTGCACTTTTTCAGCCTAGCTTTTGATACATTCCATAAAAACAAAAATCACAATGTTCTCTATCATGCCTTATCCCAAATGGCACCCATAAAAATAAAACCTGAAAACTGGACATTATACGAATCCATGCTTTTACAATCTATGAAAGCTGAACCAAAACTATTACAAATTATAGGTCGACTACTAATCTCATACAAAGAATATGGCTACGACTTAAATCTTAAAAACATAGCTACTGCCTTTACTGATCTGATTGTTGAATATTCAAAATTCAATAACGAATATGTTATATCTTGGGCTTTATGGTTAATTAAAGAATTATCAATTAATATTTCCCTGGACGAAAAAATACTAAGCTCTTTAAAAGATCCAATTTCAATATTATGTGCTTTATATCTAAAAGAATCAGGCAACTTAAACGGCACATTGCCAATAAAATTATGGGAACAATTTATGGAAAAAGAAGAGCTCTATGGTCAATATTGGATACTTACTTACGAAGCAATAGAAAGAGGATGGCTACGAAACAAAAAAGGAGAAGATTATTTAAAAGACGATGAATTCTATTCATTTTTACGAGGCAAACGATGTAGCTTCATTGACGATAAAGTAAAATTTGAACCCATACCAGAGGAAGACTTACAAGAAGAACAGAATCTTGAAAGCGATTTAAATATATTTGAATTAATATACAGATTCATTCCAAACACTAAGAACCAAGAAGACGAAGAAATAACAAAAATAGAAGACATGTAAAACAAAATCCAAATCATACTCAAATAACATAGCATTAAGTAATTATATAGAAGAATCTTACATATAAAAAGTTAAAGTTTTACAATAAATAAATTTGCAGGTGTATACTATTTTTATGCCATATAAAACAACTGAGGAATCTTTATTTCTTCTTGTTTTTCTGTCTTCCTAGCATATTATTATGCATCTTGCCGGTAAAAAACGCCACAGCTAATATATAATGATCTCTATGTCCGAATTGTATATATTGTTTATTTGTAGTTGTTATTCCTCGAAGATGAGCTGTTGTCAATTTATTACAGAGAGAAGTTATTCGAGGGTTATCAAATGATTTAATTTTAAAATTGTGCGCGAAACTATTACGAACTTCCCTAATGAGTTCAAGGTTGCTTTTTGTGTTTTTGTCTATATAGCCTAAAGCGTAAGCTGCCTTGATTCTTTGCGAGAATGTCGCAAAAGGTCCAAAACCATTAAACAACTCATCAATACCAGCGTTGTCTGTCATAAATGATTTCAAATATTTTCCAAGATAAATTTCAACATAATTAGCTGCAAGAATAGCCGCTCCTCTGTCTGTTTCGTTTTTAAATTCCTTAGCAAGTTTTTGATAATCAAGAATTGAAATATCATCAAACTTTATTTTCTTTGATTTTGCCATTAATTTCTCCTCCTAACTAATTTTATATATACTAATATTGGCTCTAAAAATTAACATGTCAAGACTCACATCAGGTACTATTTTCAGCCCTTAGTATTAGTTGAATAAAAACAAACAAATCCTGGGTAGGGTTGGACAATCCGTGTTTATCCGTGTGAATCCTGTCTAAATATTTGGTACGTGGGGATGGGGTTTTAAACACAAAAATGAATCCTGTTAATCTGCGTAAATCTGCGTCCAATTCTTTTTGTGTCTTAGTGCCTTCGTGGCAAATTTTAGATTCCAAGTTACGAGAATTTCTTTGCCAAAAAAACAAGAAAGGGTTTTATCATTTGAAGAAATTGGACTGGGAAAGGAGTTTTTTCCAATATTTGATTAAAAATTTTAGAAGAATAAAACATCAAATACATATTTCTTTTCATCATATTCTGATAGCTCTTAAGAGATGCTCCATCTCTTAGATTTGAACTGATTGCTTCCGAAGCGAGGGAAGCAGATTGTACCGCATTGTAAATGCCTCCGCCGGTCGCGGGATTCACGAGAGAAGCCGCGTCCCCTATTAAAAGCGTAT
>CAYYUB010000056.1:0-9306 GCA_964474855.1 uncultured bacterium | reverse complement strand
TCGCACTCTGGCATGAATTTATCGGAAGCACTTTTTTCCTCGGAAAAATTAAAGGCGGAGGCACATGGTCTTCTATCCTGGCTGGATTGTTATTATTCTTTTTCCTGGACTGGACTTCCCCCTATTATTTTGTAATACTTTCCGGAGTTTTATTGCTAAGTATACTCTTATCTCTTAATCTTTCGGATGATCCCTCTTGGTTTACTCTTGATGAGGTTACAGGGATAATGGTAACTTTTGCCTTTCATAATAAAAATCTATCCACATTTATGATCGGATTCATTCTGTTTCGTCTTTTCGATATTTTTAAACTTCCTGCAATAAAAAAAGTCGAACACACAAAAGTTGGAATAGTACTGGATGATATCATAGCAGGAATATTGGCAAGCGTTTTCTTATTTGTCATACACTCAATTATGCCCCTATAATGCATAAGGACACCTGGGAATTACTTGAGGATATCGGAATTTTATTGCGAGGTAAAGGATGGACTATTTCCTCTGCCGAGTCCTGCACCGGAGGACTGATAGGGACTCTTTTAACTTCCATTCCCGGCAGTTCAGATTATTTCTCGGGAGGAGTAATAGCATACTCCAATGAAATAAAGGCAGATCTGCTTTGTGTTTCTCCTCGTACTCTAGAGGAATTCGGAGCAGTCTCAGAAGAGACCGTGAGGGAGATGGCGCATGGCGTAAAAAAACTCTTAAAAACCGATGTCGGCATCTCTTCCTCAGGTATTGCGGGTCCCCTGGGCGGGAGTGAGGAAAAACCTGTTGGAACTATCGCTCTGGGAGTTGACATTCCGGAGAAGGTAATTACTAATATAGTGCATCTTAAGGGAAACAGGAAAGAGATAATAGAATTGGCGGGAACAAAAGTCTTAGAAATGTTAAAAAACTTACTGGAGGAAATAAAATAAGACTCTTCTCAGCAATTAAGCTCCCAGAGCAGGCGAAAGATTTAATTTCTTCTCTTTATGATAATCTCAAAACAGCCTCAAATGTTAAGTGGGTAAAAAAAGAAAATTTGCATATTACTTTAAAGTTTTTTGGTGAAACCGATAAGAACAGTTCAATTGAAGAAAAAATGAAAGAAATAGAGAAAGAGTTTCCATCGTTCAATGTTTCCTTAAAAGGGATCGGCGCCTTTCCATCTCCGAAAAGGGCAAAGATACTCTGGGTCGGAGTCGAGGAAGGAAAAAACAATATGGTTGAATTATTCTCAACTATCGAAAACAAAGCCTCCAATCTGGGGTTTGAAAAAGAAATGAGAAAATTCCATCCGCATATAACATTCGCGCGAGTAAAAAAAGGAAAATACCGTTTACCGGAAAACATCGACTTCTCATTCGATTCTTTCCCTGTACATGAAGTTACCCTTTTCAAAAGCACACTAACACCAAAAGGACCAATATATGAAGTCCTTTCAGAAGTCCCTCTAAGGAGGTAAAAATTTGAATATTCATCCGCCGATAGCATACGTTTTCATAATTCTTATACTTGCATTTGCAGCTGCTTCAATCAAGCGATCTAAAATAATCGATTTTCTTGGCGAAAAAATACTAAAGGATACCAACGAAAAAACCGCGACCATGATGCTCATTGGATTGTCTCACATCCTGGCACCCTTTTTCCTTTCTTTTGTTCTGATTGCTTCTTACGATAAATGGATTCTGCGTTTTCAGGAAAAAGAAAAGACTTTCACCCTACTTGTTGCCTCAACTATAATGGGAAGCATACTTACTCCCTTCGGAAATCTTAGAAATGTTTTTGTATCTATAGCCTTAGGGAAAGGCAATCCCACCCTCAGTATTTATAATTTCGTCTCAATAATGTTGCCTCTATGGATAGCAAGTCTTCTTGTTTTCCTCACAATAGCTTATTTTATATGTGAGAAGAATAAAATAAAAGAGACAAGCAGCACTGTAGAATGGAGAAAAGCAGAGTTGGTATTCTCTTTTATTCTACTTTTACTAGTTTTTGCATATTTCAACATTGATAAACACTTTAACGTAACTTTGTTCGGGTTGGTTATGCTGGGAGGGGTCTTCTGCATTACGTTTATGGGAACAGGACCCCTGAAAGCTGTCAACTGGTGGCTTTTTATACCTGTTGGAGTTTGTTTTGCTGTTTTCTATTCGGCATACTTCTTCCCCATAACAGGAATCAAATTGGATCCCTGGATAATATATTCCGCGGGCAGTATAGGATCTGCAGGGTTTTCATCAAATCTGTTTTCTTTTGTACTCCCTCACCTTACAAGCAACGAAAAACTTATCCTATACTCAATATCCGTCGGAAGTCTCGCGGGGATTTTTGGCTCTTATGAAGCAATCTGGATATGGGCAAAAGGAAGAACAAAAATTAAGTGGAATTTAATGTTCACTCTATTCACTATCTTTTTGCCCATATCTCTTATAATACTATTTCTCAGGAGGTGATTATGGATAAAGAAAAAGAGAAAGCTCTCGATTTGGTAATGAGTAAAATAAATAAACAATACGGAGATGGAGCATTGATGAAATTGGGCAGCAAAAAGACAATTGAAGTACCTTACATACCAACCGGTTCTCTTTCGTTGGATGCCGCACTCGGAATAGGAGGAATTCCCAGAGGCAGAGCTATAGAAATATACGGTATGGAAGCTTCGGGAAAGACAACTCTTGCTCTCCACATCGCTGCCGAGTCACAAAAAAGAGGTGGAACAGTTGCTTTTATAGATGTAGAACACGCTCTTGACCCCAAGTACGCCCAAAACCTCGGTGTGAATACGGAAGATTTATTAATATCCCAACCAGATACAGGTGAAGAAGCTTTGGAAATAGCTGAAATGTTGATTAGAAGCGGAGCAGTCGAATTAATAACAATCGATTCGGTTGCAGCCCTTGTACCAAAAGCTGAAATCGAAGGTGAAATGGGAGACTCTCATATGGGACTTAGAGCACGCCTAATGTCTCAGGCGCTAAGAAAGCTAACAGGTGTCTTAAGTAAAACTTCGACTTCAGCTGTTTTTATAAACCAGGTTAGACAAAAAATTGGCATTTCTTTTGGGAATCCTTACACCACACCCGGAGGTTTGGCTCTCAAATTTCACGCTTCAGTTAGACTGGATATCAGAAGAATAAGTACATTACAACAGGGAAACGAATCAATTGGAATAAGGGTAAAAGTCAAAGTCGTGAAAAATAAGCTCGCCCCTCCTTTTAAAGACGCGGAATTCGACATAATGTACGGTAAAGGCATATCAAGAGAAGGCGAACTTCTTGATATAGGACAATCTTTAAACCTGGTCGAAAAATCGGGAGCCTGGTATAATTACGGAGAAATTTCACTCGGACAGGGAAGAGAAAACGTGAAACTCTTTCTCGCAGAAAACAATAAAATATCGGAAGAATTAGAAAAGAAAATAAAAAATGAGCTAAATATCAGTAATGAGCAAGATAACCAGGATAGAACAGCAAAAAAAGAAAAAAAATAGAGTTAATATATATATTGACGGTGAGTTTTCCTTAGGTCTCTATACAGATACAGTTGTAAACTTTCATCTTTATGAGAACAAAGAAATTACCCCCTCGGAAATTTCTTCAATAAAAGAGTTCGAAGAAATTACAGACGTAAAGGAAAAAGTTATAAATTTTATCTCATATAGAGAAAGATCCCGAAAAGAAATAAAAGATTATCTCACAAACAAAGGCGTCCAGAATGAAATCGCTACAAAAGTTTTGAATGACCTTGAAGAAGCAAATTTAATCGATGATCATAGATTTGCTCTCTCCTGGATAAAAGACAGAAACAAAATCAATCCCAAGGGGAATTTCGCTCTTAAGATGGAATTATTGAACAAAGGAATCGAAGGAGCAGAAACAGAAAGTTTGTTACAATCCGTTGACGAGAAAGAAAACGCCCGAAAGGCTTTTAAAAAAGCGGTCAAGAAATACGGCAACAATAAGGCTTCAAAGAAAAAAATTTTCGAATATCTTAAACGCCGTGGCTTCGAAATAAAGACCGCTGTCGAAGTATTAAACGAACTCTTATGAACATAGAAAGAAAAATAAAAGAAAAAGCTAAAGACATTGGATTCGACCTTGTAGGGATAACCGATTTAAACCCTTCCATTTATCAAAAGGAATACAGAAAGGCAATCGAAAAAGGCATGAATAGAGATATTGTATATTTAAGGGAAACTGAAGAGGAAAGACTTTTCCCCAGAGTAAGATTTCCCTGGGCGAGAAGCGTTGTCGTGCTGGGCGTGAATTACTGGCAGGGTTTCTTCCCTCCGTTAAATAAAGGAGAAGTCCGTATATCGAGATATGCCATGGGGAAAGACTACCATAATGTCATCTCGGAGAAATTATCCCTCCTTTCAAAATTTATAAAAGAAGAAACGAAAACAAAAAAAACCAAGTATTATACGGACACCGGAACCCTTCTTGAAAAAGAGTTAGCCGAGAGAGCGGGCCTCGGGTGGATTGGAAAAAACACACTTCTAATAACGGAAGAATTCGGGTCCTGGATATTCTTAGGAGAAATACTTCTTGATATTGAACTAAAAAAAGACAAAAAAGGGACTAATAGATGCCAGAATTGTGATATTTGCCTTGCAACTTGCCCAAGTAAAGCTCTCACTGCACCGTACTCTCTTAACATAGAAAAATGCACGGCATTTCATACCGTTAATAAGAAAAATGATTTACCCTCATGGTTCCCAACGGATGAGAATGATTATATATTCGGTTGCGATATATGCCAGGAAGTATGTCCTTTTAATTCGAGCGCAACCATGACCAAAACAAAAGAATTCATCCCTGACGAAAGAATAATAAACCCATCCATAGAATATCTCCAAACTTTATCGAAAAAAGAATTTAAGTTGCTCTTCGCCCATACCCCGATTAACTGGGCGGGAAGAGACATCTTCCTTAGAAACCTAAGCGCTTTTACTAAGCGGTATGCTCTTAAGACATGACGAAGAGAAAACCTACAATATCTACATGTTCTACATGTTAAAAAATTTGGGTTGTGTGATGGATTTAAATTAAACACAATAAAATTTGGGGTGTGGTGTGGTTTCGTGTATTTAGTGTGTTTCGTGGTTAAAAAAGTCTTTGTAGGTTGGATTTTGTGTGTTAATATTTTTTATTTGAAAAAGATTGCGAATTTCGATTTATATAATATAATATAGACTCAAGGAGTAACTTATGTCAAGATTAATAAAAGCAGAGAAAGTTGATTCTACCAATGAGTGGATTAAAAAGCGTTTAGAAAAACTTAACGACTTTGATAGTTTTATTGCAAAAATACAAACTTCAGGCAGAGGAAGAAATGCAAAAAACTGGTTTTCGCCCCAAGGGGGATTGTGGCTCTCAATATTGGTTAAAAATTTCTCCGCTAATGCGGGAGCTCTCACTCAGCTTTGCGCAACTGCTACATGTGAGGTTCTCGAAAAACACGGCCTTTTAACTAACATTAAATGGCCTAACGACATAATCCTAAAAGGAAAAAAACTGGGCGGTATTCTTATCGAAAAAGTGCAGGGTAAATTTATAATAGGAATTGGATTAAACCTCAACCTAAGTAATTCCGATTTCCCTATACCTCTTAAAGATATCGTAATCACCTCAAAAGACACATTACATAAAGAGCTCGACATTGAAGTAATTGCGAAAGAAATTATTGAAAGAATCGCAAAAGAAAAAAACAACCTTGAAGAAATTCACAAAAAATATATAAAACTAAGCGGCGCTTTAAACGAGAAGGTTAAAATAACCGACGGCAAGGAAACATTTACAGGTAAAGTTGTCGCTATACAACCGGATGGCGGAATAAAAGTAGCAAATGAAAACACCGAAAAAGTCTTCTATTCCGGGAGTGTTTCGTATTTAAGCTGAAAACTTTTCAAAATATAAATCCACCGCAAAGACACAGAGAACGCAAAGAAAAAAAACACAAAGGTTTTTATTTTTCAAGCTAACAACTCTCCGGTCACTTTATCTCTTTAACAAATCCTTATTTTATTTCTTATTTAGCAGTCAAAACAGCCGTGAGTTTTCTGTTTGGTACACTATTCTCACCAACAACGGGAAAATCCCCTTTATAACACCAGTGACAATATGCAATATTGTTGGAATTAAAAATATCGCAAATGTCTTTATACCAGCGTAAACTAATATCTTCGGGAATCGTCGGATAAACGCCATATTCACCGCAATATAAAGGCAAATTTTTATCTTTTGCCACTTTTATTGCGGGAGACATTTGTTCTGCGAGAATTTCCTTCGTAAAATAACCGTTGGAATATTCTCTCATTGCTCTAACAGTCGGTTCCGAAAGTTCTTTATAATGCGATGAATCAACAATCTGTCCCGGATAATTTACTTCTCCCGTATACTCGGCAACAGGAGACCATGACGCCAGATGATGTGTAAGCGCCATAGGCGTATAGAAATGGAAACTCAGAATAATATTCCGGTCATTCTCAGGAACTTTCAAATCGGGAAAAGTCGAAGGAATCTGCCATCTGTTTGAACCGACCACTATTTTTCTTTCAGGTTCTTTTAATCTGATTTCAGCAATAACTTCTTCAATAAGATTATTCCAATCCTCCGGGTCATCTGCCACAGCTTCATTCAGTATTTCGTAGGCTACCATATTACTTGGATATTGTTTCAACTCGCCGGAAAGCTGTCGCCATAAATCGATTAGCTTTTCCTGTTCGGCGGGTTCGGTCCATAGGGGATTAGATTCGGCAATAAAATGATGCGAACGGATAATATGTAAATCAACAATTACTCTCAATTTAGCTTTAAGAGCCCAATTGATTGCATTATGTAGGAGTTCAAACGCTTCCTTTTCTTTATTCCCCTCCTCATCCCACAACTGAACTTCATCAACGGGTATTCTGACATGGTCGAATCCTACAGATGCGATTGTGTCAAAATCGGCTTTTGTAATATACTTTTTTCGTTCTTCTCCTCTCTCATCGCTCTGCGATAACCAGTGACTAACATTTACACCGGTTCTTATTAGAAATTCCTTGTTTGATTTAACGGTTTTTATATTAGAAGTACACATCAAAATCATCAATCCGAAGACGGCAAAAAGAACCAGACTCAAATTATTATGCATTATTATACCTCCCAATTTATATTGTTTATAGTAAAGTTGATAAAATCTACCTCGAAGATTAAATCTGTCAAGCCAAAATTTTGCCACAGAGACACAAAGGCACTAAGAGAATAGGACGCAGATGAACGCAGATTAAAAAGGATTTTTTTTACTTCCTAATCCCCCTAACAATAATTCAGACAGGATTAACAAGATTTACTGGATTTTTTGTTGTTTTTATAACTGAAACCTGGTATCCGGTACCTGGTACCTGAGTTTTACCGCAGAGAACACAGAGTTTTTTGCTGTCAGTAATCGGCTATCTTTTGTTTTGACTGGTGACTAGTGACTAATGATTCGCAATGCTACGCATTGCGCCCCTTGACTTATCAGAATGATTTTTTAAATTTAAAGTATAATATGAGTATCGAAATTTTAAGATATAGAAGTAAAAGCTTTGAACATTTAGAACTATACGACAATTCCTTTATTATATCATTTCTATATTATGGTTCCATTTGAGAGATTTGTTTCCAGGTGGAATTTCTTTGTTTTTCCTATGGAAAAAGTTTGTGGTCTAATTAAAGACTGGAAACCAAAAGCTTGCAAATCAGAGAAGGACTTCGAAAAATCTCTTCTACAATATTTGAGAGCAAATCTCCCTGGTATAGAAATAATCAATCAATATGGTATAGCAACAAATAAAATAGATATCGCCATTGGGAGACAAGTCTTTATTGAAATAAAAAAAGAGCTTACAAAGCAAAACCACCTAAAAAGGTTGTTAGGCCAACTGACTCTATATGAAAAGGAAAAAATAAACTACTTAATTCTCCTAATATGCTGTCAATATGAACCAAATTTAATAAATCAACTAGAAAAAGAAATTTGTAATTATAACTATTATCTCCCCTCTAACAATGTTGAATTAATTTTGAAAGAGTAAAGGGTACTAAATGACGGAAGCGTTAAATTATCTATGTGGAAAAGTTTTATTGAAATTCAAGAAACAAGTAACAACTCCAAACTCACAAGAAAATGCCTTTAAATAGAGCACACGAAGGATACGAATATCAAGATTTACTAACTGCCTTTTTCATACTTAAAGAGATATTGGACGAAAACGATAGTACTTTTAAAATAGATAAAAAAGAATATCCTGAAGATAAGATTGATGATTTAACAATAATAAACTCTCTAGGGGTTTTTAAGAAGCAAATAAAATACAGCAATGAAATTACAAATGAACAATTACAAAAAAAACACCTGTCACAAGGAAGATACAATTTAGCCTTAGATACCATATTTCATAGTTGGAATAATCACCCACTTAAAACAAATTGTGAAGTTCGATTATGTCTAGCTTGGCAAGAGCCGATTGATGATTTGATTAAAGTGCTAAAACAAAATACAGCAACTCCTACATTTCTATCGCATACAACCCATTTATATCAGATTGATATGGACAAACTTTGGCCAAAGGGACAAGAGCCATTGAAAAATTGGAGAAGACTGAGAAAAGAAAGTGTGAATATAGATAGGAAAGATTTCAAAATGTTTTGTAATCATTTGGTCATCGAAACAAATTTTCCCAAACAAAGTCTGGAGGCAACTTTCGACGGTGAACTTGAAAAGATAGTACTTGACCAAGTAAAAAGGCTTGGCATCGGGGAAAATCCTAATGATAGAATTTCAACAAGAGAATTCGCTTTAGAACTAATACGGTTAATTTGCAGGAGTAGAAGTATAGGTTTTGAAATCAAAAAAGAATATATTTTTAGAGAGTTAAATATACAAACCGATTTCGGCTCTATCGAGCAAGTATTTCCTATTGATAACAAAAAAAATATAGAAACGATTGATATTATTTCCAAAATAAAAATAAATCTCAACAAAGCAAGCAAAATAATTTTGACTGGAGAACCTGGAAGTGGAAAATCATGGTTTATACAGAACCTACAAAGTAATTTACAGGACAATGATTATAATATTATTAAGCATTACTGCTACACAGAATTAAAAGACCCATATTCAAGAGATAGAATTACATTAAATGTTTTCTACGGCAATCTAATTAATGATATATTGAAAGCCTTTCCGCCACTAAAAGATAAAAAAGAAAAAAGGTATGCAAGTAACTTAAGCGAATTAAATAACCTTTTGCAAAATATAAATGAGAAAACCCTATTAATAATAGATGGAT
>CAYYUB010000055.1:0-9763 GCA_964474855.1 uncultured bacterium | reverse complement strand
TAAAGGAACTGTATAACGAAGAAGTCGCCTTCGACATCCAGCACCCACCCGATGAGAAGATGGGCGATTACAGCATAAACGCGCCTTTCCTCCTGGCGGAAAAATTAAAGAAAAATCCGAATGAAATCGCAAAAGAAATTTTAGATAAAATAGATTCGGAAATAATTGAATCCGCTTCCCAAATCAAAGGATTTGTAAATTTCCAAATAAATAAACAGACCTGGTTAGAGGAATTAATCGATGCAGTCTCGCCTTCTTACGGCGATGGAAATTCAGGAGAAGGGAAAAAGGTTCTGATAGAATTCGTTTCAGCCAACCCTACCGGTCCTTTAACTGTCGCTCACGCGCGAGGTGCCGCTTACGGAGATTCTCTGGCAAGAATCCTTGAATCCCAGGGATTCAAGGTTGACCGGGAATATTACATTAACGACAGTGGGAACCAGATAAATTGCCTTGGTGAATCAGTAAGATTAAAAATTGAAGAATTAAAGGGAAATAAAGTCGAATATCCGCCAAACATCTATCAGGGCGAATACATCGAGAAAATCGCGAAGGAAGTAATGGATAAAGGTATTAAAAATTACGGAGAATTTGCCGGCGAATATATCCTAAAACTAATCAGTAAAACTCTTAAAAGGCTGCGAATTGATTTTGACGAGTGGGTTAGCGAGTCGAAAATAATCGAAGACGGAGGAGTTAACAAAGTAATCTCCGATTTGAAAAAAGTAAAACCTAATCCTTTTACAGAAAAAGAAGGGGCGCTGTGGTTTACCCCCGGAAATAGAGAAAGAGTGTTCAGAAGATCTGATGGAAGCTGGACTTACATAGTTCCGGACATTGCCTATCATCGCTTTAAGTTTGACCGGGGGTATGACCTATTAATCGATTTGCTTGGACCCGACCACCAGGACCATGTGCCGGAACTCAAAAAAAGCCTTAGTCTTCTGGGATATCCTGCGGAAAACTTAGAAGTAAAGATTGTTCAGTGGGTAACACTCAAAAGAGGGAACGAAGTCATGAAGATGTCGAAAAGGCAGGGAACATTTATAACTATAGATGAATTAGTAGATGACGTAGGAGCCGACGCCGCAAGATTTTTCTATCTTCTTCGAAAATCCTCTGTTCCCATGGATTTTGATATGGAACTTGCAAAAGAGGAATCCGACAGAAATCCGGTTTATTATGTACAGTATGGACATGCCAGGATATCATCTTTACTTGAAATGGCAGAAGAACAAGGTTACCGCATAGATTCCAAAGAAAAAATTTCGAAACTTAACCAAAAAGAAGAATGGAATTTGATAAAAAAGATACCCGAATTTACAGAAGCCCTTGAAGACGCGGCAAGAATAAGAGAATCACATCTTGTTACTCATTATCTTCTTAACATTTCAAAGCTTTATCATAATTTCTATCAGAATGTGAGAGTTTTAGACGGGGATAAAGATTTAATAGAACCCCGACTTTTCCTCTCGAACGCAGTGAGAAACGTAATCAGGAAAGGTTTAAAATTGCTGGGTGTCCAGGCTCCGGAAAGAATGTAATGGAAAGCTTGCCATTCCAGATAGAAAACTTCTTAAAGGAAGTAATGGATATAAAATGCTCCAAAATGGAGCATTTTAGTCTTGTTTGGGAAGGAACTTTCAAAATCCCGGAAAAGGACGCATTAGACTATATCAAAGGAAAAGCTGATTCCCTGAACCTCGACGTAAGTTTTAAAAATATAGAAAATGGAGTTTCTCTTGCATTCAGAGTGAAACCGGAAAAAAGAGAATCAAAAAAATGGATAAACTTCTTGCTTCTAATAGTAACCTTTTTAACCACACTGATGGCAGGAGCATTACAACAGGGAATTAATCCGGTAGCCCCAATAACTAATCTTTTTAAAGGGTTACCCTTCTCCTTGTCGATTATGATAATACTCGGCAGTCATGAACTCGGGCATTACCTGATGGCTATAAAAAATAACGTAGATGCCACCTTACCTTACTTCATACCCGCACCGCATATGCTCGGCACCTTCGGAGCTGTAATTAAAATGAGATCCCCCATTAGAGATAAAAACGCTCTGATTGAAATAGGAGCGGCAGGCCCAATAGTGGGTTTCATCTTTTCGACAATCGCAATACTAATCGGACTTTCATTATCAGAAGTCGCAACTGTTTCAGGAAACGAAGGTATCGTACTTGGAGATTCGCTTCTGATTAAACTATTGACAAAATTATATTTTGCTGATCTGCCTGAAGGAAAAGATGTATTACTAAATCCTATAGCATTTGCCGGTTGGATAGGTTATTTTATAACGGCAATAAATCTTCTACCGGTCGGACAGCTCGACGGAGGTCATATTTTATACGCGTTAATCGGAGAAAAAAACAGAATAATCGGCTACGTGACTTTTGGCATTGCTGTTTTATTAATACCGTTATGGATAGGATGGGTCATATGGGCGATTCTTTTCTGGATAATCGGATTTAAACATCCTCCGCCGCTTGATGGGATATCCCCACTATCCAAAAAACATAAAATTATAGGTATAATTTCTCTTATAATATTTTTACTTACCTTCGTACCGGCACCATTTCAAATATGACGAATAAAAAAGAAAAGAAAACAGAAATATTCCTTCTCCCTACCGATACGGTTCCGGGTATAGGATGTTTTCTATCTCCCGAATGCGTAGAGAAATTAAGAGAGATAAAAAAACGTCCCTCCGATAAACCTTTTCCACTGCTTCTTTCCGAGGCGAAAGACATCAAAAATTATGCAACGGAAATTCCGCCCATCTATGAAAAACTAAAGAAATTTCTACCCGGAGGAATCACCCTGATTTTCAAAGGCAATAAAAATCTACCCAAAGGAGTTCTCTCAGCAGAAGGTAAAGTCGGCATAAGAATTCCAAATCATAAGAAATTAAGAATTTTTATCGGAGAAAACAAAATGCCTCTAATCGCGACAAGCGCAAATATTTCAGGCGCAGCTACACCAAAAAACTTAAAAGATGTTGATCTTCCGGTCGACAGAATAATAGCCGGCGAATCCGGGTCCGGAAAACCATCTACGGTTCTTGATATATCAGATAATTCTCTCTTGCTTTACCGAAAAGGCGCAATCTCTATACCGGAAATAGAAAAAGCAACCGGACAGAAAGTAAAACTCGGAAAGAATCTCGAATTTAACGTACTATTTGTCTGCTCAGCCAACTTATGCAGAAGCCCAATGGCGGAAATACACCTCAGACACTTAACCAAAGACAGCAAAAAAGTAAATGTTCGCTCGGCAGGAATATCAGCAATGACCGGATCACAAATATATGAATTAGCAGAAGAGGTGCTAAAAGAAAACAAGCTAAGGGGAGATCATACTTCAAGCCTTCTGACCAAACCTATTATAGAATGGGCTGATATTGTCCTTGTTATGGAAAAAATGCACGAAATTTACATAACTTTTCTTTCACCTGAAAACAAAAACAAAATCGCCTTCCTTCGAAACTTTAATACTCGGGATAAACAATATACAATTACCGATCCTGCCGGAAGAGATTTGGCAGCCTGCAGGGAAACTTTCGAGGTAATAAAAGAATCCAATAAACGGATAGAAAAATATTTAAGAAACAAATTTTAATATCAGGTAAAAAATTAAGGGGTAAGTTTTCACCTCCCCCTTAACCTGTAACTTTTTTCGGTCTCTAAAGTTAATTTACTTACTACTTATTTTTATCGCATTCCTCCCACTTCTTTGACCAACTACTAGATTCTTTAACCTTTCCCAATTTGTAATACGCATGGGCTATTACGGAATACGAATCACAATTATTTACACCCTTATCTATCGCTTCCTTTATAACAGCTACAGCATTTTTATAATCTTCCTTGGATTCATATATTTGAGCCATCAGATTGTAAACACTAGTCAGCACTGAAGGCTTTACATTCTCAAGCTCCAATATTTCCTTTCCTTTTTTTATTGCCGCATCATAATTCTTACTCTGATAATACGCGACCATCAAGTTATAAAGGCTTGTCGGATTTTGACCTGTAATCGCCAATGCCGTCTCCAGCGATTTAATAGCCTCTGCATACTTCTTATCAAGCAAATAAACCTGTCCGATCAATTCATAAACTTCAATTTTTGTTGAATCTATTTTTATAACTTCATTAAAACATTTAAGAGCCTCATCTAACCCCCGCTCCGTCAGATAGATACGACCTAAATTCATATAAGGTTCAACATTGTTTTTATCAGCTTCGATTGCTTTCTTGTAGAAATTTTTGGCTTCTTCTACTTTACCCTCTTTCAACATCATCATTGCTAACAAACTATAACTCTGCGATATTTTTTCCGGATATGTTACATCCAGGGATTTCTTCGCTAATTCAACCGCCTTTTTCGAATCATCTTTGAAATATTCTACAGAACCATTATAAAATATTTGCCATTTTAGGTATTTGGTGTTTAATAAATCTTCATACCCCTTGATCTTTTCCTCCGCTCCTTCTTTGTCTATCTTCATAGCTTTATCAAGATATCCCGCCGCTTCTTTATATTCTTTTTTCATAAAATAAGCTACCGCAAGAGAAGAAACAGGTCCGATACTACCCGGATATTTCGCTTCTGCTTCTTTAAACTGTTCAATAGCTCTATCATATCTTCCTTGCTGCAAGTGGATATTTCCGCCTGTTTCTTCAGCGGATTTACAACCATGAAAACTTACAATAATAAGAATAACTAATGATGCAAAAAACAAAAATTTTTTCATATTTCCCCCTTTTTAGGTTCCTTGTATGTTTTTTGACGTACGCTATTTATACATTCTTAATCAAATATGTCAACCCTTAAACTTTGCCACAGAGATACAGCGCGGTAAAGCCGCTAAAATTCAAAAATCAAATATCAAAATGGAAAATTGTAACAAAGAATTCAGAAGCCAGAAGTCAGAATACAGAATCCCTTCACCACTCCAAATAAGAGAAACAATGAATAACACAAATAACACGAATAAAGTGAAAAGACTTTTTATTTTTTTACTAAAACCTAAAACCCGAGACCTAAAACCTAATTCAGTCATTTTGATTTTTAATTTTTGATATTTAATTTCTCAAAAAAGTTGAGAAAAATAGATTTCTTTACAAATTTATGATTTAAAACACTATAAATACATAGTTCCCAAAAATAAAACCTCTTCTCCTGCCAAAAGCAGAAGAAGAGGCCGGAAACAAGGAGGTATTAAGAACTACGGTTACTTTTAAAAAAATACAGCAGGGGAGGATAGGGGGGGGTACTTATAAATGTTTTCTAAAATTATATTAAAATGACTCCTCCCCTGCATTACCAAAAAGAAAGGGAATCCATAAAAAACACACAATCTCTAATTTTGCACTTCAATTTTCGCTTTTAAAAGAACAAAGACAAGAAAAATGTACATTCAAAAGATCCATCAAATATATATGCAAGTATTATTCCAGAAGATAAGTGATTTATTGTCAACAACTTAAACTTTTAGATTTTTGCATTTTGCTTATTTTTGTAAAAATAAGATTACTTTTACTTTAAATTCAAAAATTACCACAAAGGCACGAAGACACCAGGACCCTCCCACAACACCTAAGAGGAGCAACGAATTGCACTAATAACACGAATGCTCTCTTAGGTTTCGCGATCAGGGTAGAAGTAATTTTGCATTTTAATATGTCATTTTGATTTTTAATTTTTGATATTTCATTTCCAAGTAAAGCGAAACTAATTGAAAAACAACAAATAAGTTGACTTCTGCTATTTCTGCAGAGCTATATATTACTATATTTGGCTGTGGAAAAAAGTTGTTTACTTAAGATTTTTGAAATCCGGAATTTCGCCTTCTTTTCTAAGCTGCTGATACACCGGATGACAATTAGAACAAACTTCCACGTGTAAATTCTCTTTTGTGGACCTGGTTCTTATAACATTACCACAGGTACATTCAATTTTGACTTCTTTATATTCGGGATGTATTTCCTTTTTCATTTTTCCCCCTTATACTGTCATGAGTCTCAAAAACTCAGAATTATTCTCCGCGCGTTTCATTCTTGATATCAAAAATTCGATAGCTTCTGAGTTGTCTTCCATATCACTTATTATTTTTCTTAGAACCCAAATTCTGTTTAAAGTATCAGACGGCTGAAGAATCTCTTCTTTCCTTGTACCGGAAGCGAGAATGTCAAGCGACGGAAAAATCCTCTGATTTGATAAATTTCGGTCTAAAACAATTTCTTGATTTCCGGTACCCTTAAACTCCTCAAATATGACTGAATCCATCCGAGAACCGGTCTCAATCAGCGCAGTTGCAAGTATAGTCAGACTTCCTCCTTGTTCAATATTACGGGCTGCTCCAAAAAACCTCTTTGGAGTTCTTAGAGCATTTGAATCAACCCCTCCTGAAAGCGTCTTACCACTATGAGGTACAACCATATTACTTGCACGGGCATATCTGGTAATAGAATCAAGCAAAATAACTATATCCTTCCCCATTTCCACATATCTTTTTGCCTTCTCAAGAGCCATTTTTGCAACCTGAAGATGCCTCTGAGGAGACATATCAAAAGTCGAAGAAAGAACTTCACCATTTACAGATCTTTCCATATCAGTTACTTCTTCGGGACGTTCATCTATAAGAAGCACCATTAAATGGACTTCAGGATGATTCTCGGAAATAGAATGAGCTATCTTTTTTATCAAAACTGTTTTCCCTGCTTTCGGAGGAGAAACAATTAAACCTCTTTGCCCTTTACCAATGGGCGCAATAAGATCAATAATTCTTGTAGAAATATCCTCATCTTCTGTCTCAAGATTCATTTTCTCATTAGGATGAAGCGGGGTGAGATAATTAAAATTATCCCTATCCTTAGCTTCATTCGGATGAACATAGTTTATACTTTCAATGGTTTCAATCGAATGATATTTTTCGGAATTTTGAGGGGGTTTTACAGCTCCTATTATTGTATCGCCAGTTCTTATTCCAAATCTCTTTATAATTGCAGGAGCAACATAAATATCATCGGGGTTCTGAGTATAATCATTCTCTTTGGCTCTCAGGAAACCAAATCCCTCAGTCAAGATTTCAATAACGCCTCGAATTAATTCACGTCCCTCTTTACTGGCTTTTTCCCCCAGAATAGAAAATATAAGCGCTTCCCTATCTAAACCGGTAAAAGAGATACCTAATCGCCGAGCTGTATTTGCTAATCCCGTATAATCTTTATCTTGGATTTCAGAGATATACATAGAATTTGTAGCATATATATAGTTAACTTCTCGTTTTTGTCAAGGGTTAAGACTTTTTTTGTTGAAAAATTACAAATTCGGTACCGGAAGTTTAAAAATTGCTTAACTTATTTCCTTTCACTCAGGAGATGACAACTCTGAACCACAATTTTCGCAATACCAGGCATCAGGCTTGTTTTTATAATTACATTTGGGACATAACGAAACCAATTCTTCTCCACCGTCCTTTTCTACCTTCTCTACTTTCTCTACTTTTTCTGCTTTTCCTTCTTTTTTCTCTTTCTCCTCAGCTTCTTCATTCAACTCCTGCTCAAGGGAAGAGAGCCAATCCTCCTCTTCGGTCGACCCACCGGAAGGTTTTTTCTCCGAAACCTTTTGCCCTTTAGGCTCTCCGACTTTTCCTTCGGAAAGATCAAATAATTCTTCGTCACTCTTAGCTTTTTCCTCTTGTCCTTCAAGGAAAGAACCTTTCCCTTCCTCAGAAGCAGATACATCAGCCAAAACACTTTCATTCTCTTCGACAGTTTGTTCCTTACCTGTAAACAACTCCTCCGCAATCATATTCTCTTTAGAAACTTCAGGCAAAGGTTCCTCCTCTACTACCTCTTCTTCTTTCTCCTTCTCACTACCTTCACCTTCATCTACTTCTTCCGCAACCTTTTCTTCTATAGCTTGTTCCTCTATTACATCCTGAGGCTCTCCTAAAAGTTCCTTGGTTTCTTCTTCCTCTTTCTTTAGAGCCTGCAGGTCGCCCTCAATCGTTCCCATTTTTTCTTTTATTTCTCCACTCATCGAATCATACTGTCCGTCCGAATACTCCCCTATAGAATGCCTTAATTCAATCTCCTCAAGTTGTTCCTGCAAATCATCTAATTTACTCTTTAAAGGCTCCTTCTTGGTAGCCATTTCTTTTAAAGTTTCTTTAAGCGTTTCCTTCTTACCTGCGAGCTGATTGTTCAATGTTTCAAGCCTATTCTCGTAGTCCTCTTTTACTTTCTCAAATACTGAATCTCTAATAGAACCTTTCTTCCCCTCTATTTTACTGAGTTTCTCTTTTAAATCATCTATAGCAGCTTTAATTTGAGCAACCTCTTCACTCATCGTTTTCCTCCTATTGAAGTTGACTCACAAAGTTAAAATTCATACTAAACTCTTCCCAGCCATTTTTAATCCTATACTCTGCATCTATAATCTTCTCGAAATTGTTCCGAAGGACATTATAAGACAACCTCCTGGCAGCCGGAAGATATTTCTTGTTAAAAATGTACGGATGCATGTTTAATCTTCTATGTAAGTTTGATTCGCTTAAATTTTCCCCTTCATCAATAGATGCACGAAGGGTTAAAAGACAGCGAATATCTCTGTTCACGAAATGAAAAACAGGGACATTATCCGAATATTCCACTAGATACCGAAGAGCGTCATTGTATTTACCATCCAATATTGAATTAGAGATTTTAAATATTGTATCATCTCTGTAGAACCCTATATTTTTCAAATCTTCTTCCTCAATATTTTTATCGTGATCGTCCTTTAATAAAATAATCCTCTCAATATGCTTCTTTATTTCTCCCCTGTTCACACCACAACGAAAACAAAGTAGATTTACTGCCTCTCTACTTATTCCATACCCCATTCTCCCAGCAAAATTCTTAATCCAGGCAGGTATATCTGAATCATAAATAGGCTTAAATTTTCCTACTAAACTGCCTTCAATCTTAAAGATTTTCTTCTGATCTCGAAAAATAAGAATTACAAAATTAGGGCTCAATCTACCGGGATTCTCCACAGAGGCTTTAATTTCTTTAAATAAAGATGCGGAAAGTGCATCCACGTCATAAAAAATTATCAACTTACCTCCAAATAAAGTCTTCATAAGTAAACTCTCAAGGGCCTCTACTGCATCATCGGGGAAAAAAATCTCTATATCTTTCGAGTCAAAGTCTTCCTTTATAGAAGTTATAACTTCTTTTATATCAAAATCATCCCCGGAAATTTGAAGCAAGTTGTGCTTTTCCTCCTTAAAACAAGCTACTAAAGCATTAACATTACCCCTGGTTTTCATAATTTTAATTATAACATTATTCATTTCTAAGTCAAGTCCCTTTATTTGCAAACCCAAAGGAGCAGCAACAAAAAAATGAATAGCACGCAGATTTTCAGGATTTTCAAAATCCCACATCCACCCTTTTAATTGTGTTTATAAAAAAAGTAGGAGGGACTTCCCAGTCCCGAACAATAATGTCTTTGCGAGTTTTACTTCTTACTCAACCTATGCGAAGCAATCTCAATGGCTGATTTTTTCAATCTTTTGCAAAAAAAACAAAGACTTGACTGACAGTACTACAGAGAACACACAACGCCCAAATAATTGGACGCAGATTAAACAGGATTAACAGGATTTATTTTTTGTTTTACCCCCCAACCTCCTACCTTCCCAACATCCTGACTATTGACATTATTAAACTTTTCCATATAATAATTTTTAAGGTGAGATAGCTCA
>CAYYUB010000054.1:0-9822 GCA_964474855.1 uncultured bacterium | reverse complement strand
TTATTTTAAAGACAAAAATGGAAGAATATATTTTGGAGGTCAAAACGGTTTTAATACCTTTTATCCCGATAGCATAAAAGCAAACCCCTTCATTCCTAATGTAGTTATTACCGATATAAAATTATTTAATAAATCAGTTAAAATTGGTGAAAAAATAAACGGGGATGTAATAATTTCAAAACCCATAAGCGAAACCTCCCAAATTGTTCTCTCTCATAAGAATAATATTTTATCATTAGAATTTGCTGCTTTGCATTATACCCGACCCGATAAGAACAGATATGCTTATAAAATGGAAGGGTTTGATAAAGAATGGATCGAAACGAGTGCGGATCGTCGTTTTACAACCTATACTAATTTAGATCCGGGAAAATATATATTCCGCGTAAAAGGTTCGAATAACGATGGGATATGGAACGAAGAAGGGACTTCACTCAAAATCATCGTAACTCCTCCCTTCTGGAAAACAATATGGTTCAGGTTTTCCCTGACGGTTTTGATAATCTTAGCCATTTATACAATACACTTCGTTAAAGTAAGAAATATCGTAGCATACGGACGTAAACTTGAGATTAAGGTCGCAGAAAGAACAAAAGATTTAAAAAAATCCAATAAAGAGTTAGAAGACTTCGCATATATAATATCTCATGATCTAAAAGCGCCACTAAGAGGTATAAATCAATTATCAAGTTGGATATTGGAAGATTATAGTAAGGTATTGGATAAAAAGGGGAAAGAAAATTTAGATATGCTTAGAGAGAGAACGAAACGTATGAATAATCTAATTCAAGGTATATTAGAATACTCAAGGGTAGGGAGAACCGAAGAAAAAGCAGAAAAGATTGATTTAAATAAGTTATTAGAAGATGTAATTGATTTATTAGCTCCTCCCGATAACATAAAGATTATAGTAGAAAACAAACTGCCAGAATACACAGCAGATAGAACTCGTTTAACCCAGGTCGTTCAAAATTTATTGAGCAATGCTATAAAGTATATGGATAAACCCAAAGGGACTATCAAAGTTGGCTGTAAGGATGAAGGTAGCGAATGGAAATTCAGCGTTTCCGACAACGGTCCCGGCATAGAAGAAAAATATTTCGAGAAAATATTTAAAATATTCCAGACCCTGGAATCAAAAAAAACATACGAAAGTACAGGAATAGGGCTGGCAATAGTCAAAAAAACAATAGATTTGTACAAAGGAAAAATATGGGTTGAATCTAAAATTAACAAAGGCACTACATTTTATTTCACTTTGCCAAAACAATAAAAAAGGAAATGAATATGAATAGTAAACAAAAAATCCTATTAGTTGAAGACGATGAAGTCGATATAAGAAGCGTAAAAAGAGCATTTGATGAACTTCACATCACGAATCCACTGGCTGTAACCCACAATGGCGAAGAAGCGCTTGAATATTTGAGAAACGGGAAAAATAAACGACCGGGGTTAATTCTTTTAGATTTGAGGATGCCTAGAATTGATGGCATAGAATTCCTAAAGACAATGAAAAAAGACAATCAATTGAAAATGATCCCAGTAGTTATACTAACAACATCAAGGGAAGATCAAGACAAAGCAGAGAGTTATAATTTTGGCGTTTCAGGTTATATGATGAAACCAGTTAACTATAAAGATTTCGTTGAAGTAATTAGAACCATTAAAATGTATTGGACGTTATCGGAGTCGCCATAATGGAAACTACAACAGAAGAAAAAAAACATCGAATTCTTTATGTAGAAGACAATAAATTTGATCAGAAAGCATTCAAGCGTTTCGTCGAAAAAAACAAACTTCCATATGACATCGATATAGCAAATTCAATCTCCGAGTGTAAGGAATTGCTAAAATCAAAATCTTTTGATATAATACTTCAGGATTTTGAACTTAAGGACGGAAATGCTTTAGATATCCTAAGTCTTAACACTGATGAGCCTGTTGTTATCATTACCGGTGTAGGTAACGAAGAAACCGCTGCTCAATCGATGAAGGAAAACGCTTATGATTACATTATAAAGGACACTGAAGCCAATTACCTTAAAGTTTTACCTTCAACGATAGAAAATGTAATAAAAAGAAAGAAAACAGAAAAGCAACTAAAACTAATCCGATATTCTATCGATAACGCATCGGAATCCACTATGTTACTTTCTACCTCCGGCGAGATTCTCTTTGCAAATCAATCCTCTTTTAAAAACTTAGAATATCCGGAAAAAGAATTATCGACTATAAATTGGAGTAGAATTTGCCCGGAAATGACTCGGGAAAAAATAAAGGATCTCGCCACAAAACTGAAAGAGAAAGGTTCCATCAAGTTTGAATCTTCTTATCGCAGAAAAGACAGCAGCGCTTATCCTGTAAATATTCTCGCCAATTATCAAATTTTCGGCAAGAAGGAATATATCTTCGTATTTGCACACGACATTACAGAACAAAAAAAGATGGAAAAAGAAAAACAAAAGATCCAGAAACTCGAATCTATCAGTATACTCGCCGGAGGAATTGCTCATGACTTCAATAACTTCCTGAGCGGTATAATAGGCAATATTTCGCTTGCGATACTCGAATCAAAAGACGAAAAAGTGGTCAATATCCTAAATGAAGCTAAAGAAGCAACAGACATGGCAAAGAATTTAACCAAACAATTACTTACATTTTCAACCGGAGGTGCTCTTGTTAAAGAGGAAACCTCAATTTCAAACATAATAAAAGAAACCGCTGAGTTTAACCTGAGAGGTTCTAACGTAAAATGTTTCTATAGCTTCCCTGAGAATATCTGGAAAGTCCAGGCTGATAAAAACCAGTTTGGCCAGGTAATAAGTAATCTGATCATAAATGCGGATCAAGCAATGCCAGAGGGTGGATTAATAAAAATAAGCCTTGAAAATACAGTTGTAAACGAGGACTCAACATTATCACTTAAGAAAGGAGAATATGTTAAACTCACTATAGAGGATAAAGGCTTAGGCATTGCTAAAAAACACTTGGCAAAGATTTTCGATCCATACTTTACCACCAAACAGAAGGGTAGTGGTCTTGGGTTGGCTACAACCTACTCGATTATCGAAAAACACAATGGATACATTACAGTGGATTCAAAACTTGGAGCTGGAACCACCTTTTATATTTATCTTCCAGCTACAACGACGGAAGAGGAAGACAAAGTAGAAGAAACAGAAGAAGGACAACCACCCAAGAAGGCAGAAGGCAGGATATTGCTCATGGATGATGAAAAAATTGTCAGACGTGCTTTAGGAAGAATGTTGGAAAAAATGGGTTACCAGACAGAACTTGTGGCAGACGGAGAACAAGCATTAAAAAAATACAAAGAGGCTATGAACGAAGGGAACTCTTTCTATGCAGTTATTCTGGACTTAACAATCCCCGGAGGTACGGGAGCCAAAGAAACCATTAAAAAATTGCTGGAGTTAGACCCTGAAGTCAAAGCTATAGTATCCAGCGGTTATCCCAACGATCCTGTTATTTCAAACTACCGTGATCACGGATTTAAAAGTTATGTAATTAAACCATTTGATGAAAAAGAATTATCCGCAGCTTTAACCAAATTACTAAAAAAAAATAACTTCTTGTATTAAAACCCAACCCCACAACACAAAATCAATCTCACACAGAGACACTGAGACACAAAGCCACACCCCCACCCGAACAATTGAAGGCAGATAAAAAAAAGATTTACAGGATTTTTTGTTGTTTAAGACCCCACCCACACCAAATATTTAGACAGGATTAACAAGATTTACAGGATTCTTATTGTGGTTTTTAAAACTAACCTCACCATACTAGAGTTCTACAACAAATCACACGAATTACACAAATATTTTTTGTTTTCACTAAATCCTAAATCCTAATATTGACTCGTGACTCAAGACTGGTTTACCTTGCTCTTCGCAACCCCAGTTCCTTTGCCTTATTGACAACTTTCATATACTCTTCCTGAGTCACTCCCCTCGAAAGCTCTTGATAATCTGATGCCTTAAAGTATGGAGTATATTGCTTCATAATATTTACGTATGAATCTTTCGATATTTCCTCTGCTATAAATTTCAAAACTTCATCCGACCCGGCAATATTATTCGGTAAAATAAGATGACGAATCAGCAAACCTCTTTTTGTTATCCCGGAAGGCTCAATTAGTAAATCTCCTACCTGCGAATGCATTTTTTTAACTGAAACTCTTACTATATCCCAGTAATTTTCGACTCCTGAATATTTACTCGCGTTTTCATTACTCCCATACTTGATATCCGGCATATATATATCTATTATACCGGAAAGCATTTCTATCAATCCAGGAGAATCGTATCCTCCGGTATTGTATACAACAGGGAGCTTAAGACCATTTTCTCTGGCGATAAAAAGAGATTTGACCATCTGAGGTGCAAAATGTGTCGGACTTACCCAATTTATATTATGACAACCGATATCCTGCAGATAAATCATCTTTCGGGCAATTTCCTCCTCCGCTAACTCTTCGCCTTTACCAAGATGAGATATATCGAAATTCTGACAATACACACATTTGCAGTTGCAATTACTTAAAAATATCGTACCGGAACCATGAGTTCCTACAAGAGGTTTTTCTTCTCCAAAGTGAGGAAAAACCGAAGAAATTTTTGGATTTATACCTGCATTACAGATACCGATATTATGGTTACGGTCAACTTTACACTTATGACCACAAAGAGTACAAGCGTTTAGTATATTATATAATTTTTCTATTCTATCCTTGAATTCCTTGTCAGATAACTGAAGACAAATAGGAAAATCAGACGATTTTATAATATTATTAATCAACTTTTTGTTTTTTTTTGCAAAAAAAATTTAAAAACTCTCGAAATTTTAAACTCATTATTCACTCCAACAGGCATCACGCCATGATTGAAGCGAGGGCTGACCGTTCAGAAGGACGTCTCGGAAGCTGAGAGCGAGAGGCAATTTCTTCGGCGGGGAAATTGACCGCGTTCCTGATGAATGGTTAGCCCTCGCTTTTCTTTCAATTTAAAAATGTCTTAAGCGCCGATAGGCGCGCTAGGTTCTCTGCGTCTCTGTGGCGAAATAAATTTTTTAACTTTGATTTATCATTTCTCATTTTGATATTTAATTTTTACATTTTAGCGGCTATGCCGCGTTAGAAAAAATCCGACCACCTTTTAAATGGTCGGTCATGTATACGTCGAAAATTACGAACCTCCGATTGATACTAAAAGTATACCGAACAGGACACCGGCTATATCGAATACAAGATCTTTTGAGGAAGCAGTCCCTCCCGCGTCTTTACTATCTTTTATTTCTTTAGATAAACCGATCAATGAAGAAATCGAAAATGAGATATAAAAAGATGTATTATCATCCGTTTTTGCTATATTATTTGCGATAAGATATATTGAGGAAGAAATTGCGGCAGAGTGTGCGAAATGATGGAATTTATCCTCCGAAAACCACTCATCTTTCCTTGGAATCATTAACGAATCCAATCTTGCTTCAGGGTAAAACCCTACTAAAAGATTAAAGACCAAGATCATCGGTTATACTCCTCATACCCACTTCCAACTCCTGAAGAATGAGACGCAGATGAACGCCCTTACCAGGGTGCCCATCCATGGTTAATTTAGGTGTTGTGGGTTGTGTTTTAAACAAACATAATAAAAAGGAGGGGTGTGGTGTGGCTCTGTGTTCTCTGTGTGTTCTGTTTTTCTCTGTGTACTCTGTGGTAAATTTTTTTAATTTATTTATGTTATTCGCCTGCCCCACTTGCCCCGTAGGGAAAAATGACCGTATCGGGATGCAATTCGTTGTTTCTTTATTTTTTAGATTCATTTCTTTCCATTTCTGACTTCCCTTAATATTGCAATTGTTTTGTTTTTCATCTCAGGAAATCTTTTTTGCATCTCAAAAAGAGCTTTTTTTAGAAATTTCTGATTTCCGCTTAGCGCCAGCGTTCTGATCAAACGAAGTAATATATAGGGAGCGTCGTTTTTTTCTCTGTTCGCCTTGTAAGCGGTAGCGAGAACTTTTGCGGCTTCTTTATGCTGTTCTCTCTTTCCATACATTTGTGAAATGAAGTAAAAATCATAAGGGCTAAAACTCGAAATGAGTTCTCTCTCCTCTAATACCCCTTCATAAAAATTTAAAATGATTGAAGGTTCCTTCTTCTCCATTCGAAGCATTCTAAATGTTTCCTTTGCAACCAACGCCGCTTCTTTTTTCTTGCCCTCCTTAATATAAATATCTATCAATTCCTGAGCCGCATCCAGATTAGAAGGCTCCCTCAGCAATATTTGCTTAAGATGCTTTTCAGCATCTCCTGTATTACCTGCACTTCTTGCTTCAACAGCCTTACCAAAGTCCAGATCCATCAAGTTTAAAGTGTCTTCAACAAGCGGCGTTAAATATTTTCGCTCAAGACCACTATATCGGAGAAGCACTACAACGAAAACCCCAAAACCAAAACCCCCCACATGCGCCCAAAAAGCCACAGGTGAAGAATCCGTCAAATATATCGCATAAAACAGTTGAGTTACAAACCACAGAGGAAGGTAAAACCATGCATAAAGCGGAAATATTTTAAAAATAAAGGGAATAAGCCATACGAATAGAAAGTATATTTTAGATTTGTAATATTGGATTGTAAAAGCACCCATTACTCCGGCAATTGCACCGGAAGCTCCAATTAAAGGAATTTCCGAGTGAGTCATTACCGCAAAAAGAAGTGCCGCAAAAATTCCGGAAATCAGATAGAACCCAAGAAAGAAAGGTCTTCCCCAATCATCTTCGACGTTCACTCCTACCAACCATAAAAACCATAGATTTCCGAAGAGATGCATAAAACTTCCATGGAGAAATATAGAAGTTATCAACGTAGAAAGATCAAAATCATGCGAAACGAAACCATATTTTCTTACAAGTCTTTGATTCATTGTCTGTTCGAAATCATCGTATGCCTTTTTCCATTCTTCCCACAACTCATTAGACATCGCAATTTCTTTATTTTTCATTTTTTCTCTTAGAGCTTCCGGGTCTTTAGCATACTCAAGTATGGCAGAAGGATCCTCGGGCGACAATGTTCTTATTTCGACTTCCTGAAGTTTGATCGCTTTTTCCGTTATAATTTTATTTTGCCTGTTCATAGCCGGATAGCTAAAAAGAAAAACCAGGACGTTTAATCCTATGAGAGATACGGTTACAATCGGGAACCGCCTAACCCGACTTTCAGACCTTATCGGAAATAAGAAGAACATCTACGTCACCACTATTTAAAAAGTTTGTAAGATTTAAATCTTTTCCGGAAAGATAGAAAACATCCTGGAATTTTATACCAAATTTTCCGGGAAAATAGAAATTCAACTGGGGATAAAGAACGGTACCTTCTTTTATTATAAAATTACTCGTTTTTGTGATTTTTATTCCTTTACCGCTAAGTGTTAATGGAGCGTTAATAGGCGGAATAAAGTTTTTCTCATAGCCTTTTTCTTCTATAAGTTCAAGTGCATATTTATAAATTTCCTTAGCTATTTTTCCATATGATATAAATGATAAAAACTTTTTATATATTTCGGTTATATCATCGTAAGTTCTCTTTAAAAATTTGTCTGTGGTTTTCCATAAATATGTTCTCGCGATCTCTATACCGACACCCGAACGTATAATACCGAAATTGATTATTATAGCGTCGCCTTTTTTTAATTTCCTGTCATTACTCAAAGCAAAAGGATTAGAAGTGTTTTTACCAAAAATCACCTTTGTCGGAAAAGCTCTTCTTTCTCCGCCAGACCTATATATTTCCTCATCAATGATATTTCTTATAGAAATCTCAGATGAATCATTTTTTATTTCCCGGAGAGATTCTCGCAGAACTTTTTCGCAAATCAAAGCGTTTTCTTTAAGGACCGAAACTCTTTTCTCGTCCGGTATCAAGAAAAACTCAAGAAAAGGATCCGAAATTTTTATAATTCTATACTTTGCTAATTCTATATTTTCAAAGGACCCAATTTTTTTTACTTTTAGTTTTCCAAGAAGAGTCTTTAACACACCTAAGGAAAAAAAACCCTCTTCTTTTATATTCTTTATAGCTGTTTTCCTTGTTTTAACCCCTACGGGAACATCTATAAGAGAAAAAGAAAAGGGATCTCCTATCAAGAACACTTCTTTTTTAGTTATAAGAAGATAGAAACCTATTTCAATTATATTAAAGGATAAGTTAATACCTAACAGGTTAAGAATTTTATAGATATCAGTTACAATAACAGCATCAAGTTTTTTTTCAGTGATATTCGCTCTTATTTCCTTGATTAAGGTCTCATTCATTAAGTTCTCTTTGTGCCTGGATTAATTTTAATTTTTTTGAAGCCGCCTTCAGAATTTCGGTATCTTCGGAAATATCGAGTATCTCCTCAAGAACATCTTCCGCTTCATCCATTTTCTGCAAAGCAAGATAAAGGCGGGCGAGGCTCAAAAGGCAGTCCGATTTACCAACATTGTCTTTAAATTTATCCGTAGCTATTTTATAATTCTCTATAGCTCCCTGCAGATCCCCTTTCTGCTCGTAGCATTGTCCGATTCCCTGATACGCGCTTGGTGTAAAAAATTCATCGTACTTCTCATTGATAAAAGCCTGAAATTTTTCCAGAGCATCATCTACATTGCCTTCCTTATAGCTCATGTTAGCCAGCATAAATGTCGAGCGGTTAGCAAAAATTGTACCCCAATAATTATCGGTTACAGTTTCAAATTTTTCCCGTGCCTGATCGAAGTCAGCATTACTGTATAAAATTACACCGATATTATATACCTCCTTTGATTTTTTAAATTTTGTTATCTTATTATTTCTGTAAACAAAAAAAAGTATTAATAGTACCATCACCCCTGTAGTTGCCCACAAAACAGTCTTTTTGTGATGTTCGTAGAAAATTATTACATTTTCGATAGTCTCCTTAAATTCATCGTGCTTTAAATCTTTTTTCCTGTGTTTAGACATCAGCCCCCCTAATTATTATAATATATTATCGTAAAACAAGCCAACCTGGCACGGCTGGTTCCTTTCCCACATGGCAGGTAAAAAACACTCCTCTGTTCCTGATTCAACATCTAAGTTCGCCGCGTATTTCTTTTCCCAATCAATCCTTCAACCTTTCAACACTTCAATTTGTTATTATATACCCCTGGTAAGACTCGAACTTACGACTTCCGGTTTAGGAAACCGGTGCTCTATCCACTGAGCTACAGGGGCACTTATATATTTTTACTAAAAAAACTCTATTTGTCAATCCTTTTCCGCCCAACACCCAATAATTAGCCACAGATTTACACAGATTTTAAACTATTGGTCAGTTGGTCGGTTAGTCCGTTGGTCTGTTTTTTTACACACCAACTCACCCACGCACCAACACACTGACTTCATCCTGCCGTCATCCGTCGGCGGTCAGCGGTCGGTCTTTACCAAAACCTAGTATCTCCATTCAAAATTAAAGAGAAATCTGGTTTTTCCGAGAAAATCCTTCTCAGCTGTTATATATCCCCATTTTTTTAACTTATATTCTGCCTGAATTTCTGAAATGCCATAGGATTGAACATCCGTTCTGGCTTTCACGAAAAGTTTATCCGTTACATATTTACCTACCACAAATTCATAGTGACCACTAACACTCTGCATTTCCAAAACGTCTATACCGAACTCATCCTTCAATCTGCGATTCAGCATTTGTCTTACCCAGTAATTGACAACTGTTTCAGTAACTGATTGCTCGATAGATTTAACAGACGTCAGATCTTCCCATCCAAGATTTAAGGAAAGCAGGGTCA
>CAYYUB010000053.1:0-9916 GCA_964474855.1 uncultured bacterium | reverse complement strand
AGAGGTCAAAGATGAGTCCGCTGAGGAAGAGAAATCTTCCGAGGAGAAAGAAGAACCGGTAGAGGTTAAAGAAGAGTCTCCTGAAGTAGAAGAAGTGTCTGCTTCGGAGGAAGAGAAATTTTCTGAAGAGGAAGAAGAGCCTTCAGAGGTGGAAGAAGAGTTTTCGGAGGTAAAAGAGGAACCTTCTGAAACAGAAGAAGTTTCCCCTGAGGAGGAGGAGAGTGAGGGAAGTTAAGATTGCAGGTATTGCAATTGATAGAACCTCAAATACTCCAGTAGTTCTTTTAAGAGATATAGACGAGAAAAAGAGTGTTCTTCCTATATGGATAGGACCTTTTGAAGCTGAAGCAATATCTCAAGGATTGAAAAACGAGCAGTTTAAGCGTCCTCTTACTCATGATTTACTTTTGAATGTACTTAAGGGCTTAAAGGTAGATATATCAAAAGTTGTGGTTTCCGATTTGAAAGATGATACCTATTTTGCGGAAATTTATCTAAAGAAGGACAACGCGATATTCAAAATAGATTCGAGACCGAGTGATTCACTTGCCCTGGCCTCTAAGAATCATATTCCTATCTATGTACAAGATAAAGTGATGGATAAAGGTGGTATAAAATTGGATCTTGATGATAATAAAAAGGTCCAAGATATAAAAAAGTATATGGAGGACATTAAGCCGGAAGATTTCGGAAAGTTCAGGATGTAATTTTGAAGGTTCTAATACAAAGAGTGCTTTCTGCTTCAGTTCGTTTGATTAAAGATGAAAAGGTTAAAAAAGATGAAACTTCAATTGGTAAGGGGCTTTTACTTTTTGTCGGAATTGGGAAAAATGACACTCGGGATATGGCCGCTTTTTTGGCAGAGAAAATATTTAAGCTTAGAGTTTTTGAAAATAAGGGCAAATTTGATTTATCTCTGGCTGATATAGAAGGAGAAGTTTTAGCGGTGCCTCAATTTACTTTATATGGAGATACGGAAAAAGGCAGAAGACCCGAATTTATAGGGGCAGAGAGACCCCAGCGGGCAAAAGATTTATTTGATTTTTTCTGCAATCAAATAAGTGGTTATGTTTCATGCAAAAAAGGATTTTTTGGTGAAAAAATGGAAGTTGAATTGATAAACGATGGTCCGGTTACCTTAATGGTGGAAAAATGAAGTCAATGACAGCTTTTGTTTCTGCTATAAAGGAAATCTCAGGGTTAACTATGAGAGTTAATCTTGCTTCCTATAATAGCAGATTTATTGATATAAATCTCACTTTACCGGAATTTTTGTTACCTTACAGGGTAAACATTTACGATAAAATTAAAGATAAGCTCGCAAGAGGTAGAATAGAGATGCAAGTTTATCTCGAGGATGGGGATTTTATTGATTCGCCCATATATCAAAAGAATATTGAGCAGGATATTAAAAAGCTGCGTAACTTAAAAGAGAAATTTAAATTAAAGGGTGATATTGACATTTCTATTCTTATGAACTTTTCGGATGTTTGGGGAGATTTTACAAAATTGGATCTGGAATGGAAGGAAATCGATTCGTTTTTGGACAATTTACTCAACGAACTCAACGAAGTTAAGAGACGGGAAGGCGAGTTTATAAAAAAGGATCTTGCGGAAAAAATAAGGAATTTTGAAGATATTCTTAATTTTATATTTAGTAAATTCGATGCGGGTTCAGAAGAAAAAAAGGAAAAAATACTTAAAGAAATTAAAAGATTGAATGACCTCGATATACAAATTTCCCGTGAAGATATTAATCTTTTTGCTTTCAAGGGTGATATCAATGAGGAATTGGTGCGATTAAAAAGTCATATTGATTATTTTCGAGAATTAATTAAAAGTGATAATTCTGTTGGGAAAAGATTGAAATTTTTACTGCAGGAGATGGCTAGAGAAGCAAATACAATAGGTTCAAAAGCTTATACTGCAGATGTTGTACATAGGGTTATTGACCTCAAAGAGCTACTTGATGAGCTTCGAGAACAAGTGGAAAATATCGAATGATTATAATAATAGCCGGTCCTTCGGGAGCAGGTAAGACAACAGTCTGCAAGTCGCTTGTTAAGGATGATGATAGGCTCTTATACTCGGTTTCTGCTACTACCAGAGAGAAAAGAAAAGGGGAGAGGGATGGAGTTGATTATTATTTTATTTCTGAGAAAGAATTCAAAAAATGGGAGAAAGAAGGCAGGTTCTTAGAAAGTGAGAAAGTGCATAGTCATTATTACGGAACTTTAAAGGATGTTATTGTTGAATCAGAGAAAGGAGATAAGGAAATATTAATGGATATGGATGTGAAAGGAAAGATAAATCTTTGCAAAAAAATAAAAAATGCGGTTTCAATATTTCTGATGCCGCCAACAATGGGTGAAGCAGTAAAAAGAATAAAAAATCGTAATGATGAAAAAGAAGTTGAAATAAAAAACAGGATAAAAACGGCTTCTTTTGAGGTGAAAGAAATCAAAAATTTCGATTATCTGGTTATCAATAAAAAATTAAAAGAAACAATTTCGACCGTTAAAGCTATAATTATAGCTGAAAGACATAAAGTAAAAAATTGAATTGGAGGAAAAATATGATCTATCCATTAGAAGAAGTTAAGAAAAAAGAGGAGAATATTTACAAGGCTGTTCTCATTATGGGTAAAAGTGCTTTGTGGTTTAGTACTTTTAAAAGAACAACAATTAAGAAGCCAATCTATAAAGCTATTGAGGAATTTGTTGATGGGAATATAGAATATGAGGTAATTCAAGAGGAGGAGGATTAATTTTTGAGTCCCCTTTCTGGAAAGATAATTCTTGTAGGTGTTACAGGAGGTATTTCCGCCTATAAGGTTCCTTTGTACCTACGAAGGTTTAAGGAGAAAGGGGCGATTGTTAAAGTTATTTTAACAGAAAACGCAAAAAATTTTATTTCTCCAGTAGTTTTATCAATTTTAAGTGATGGGGTTTTTGATTCTTTGTGGGAAAAAGATATCCCGCATATAGCTTTAACTGAAGAAGCGGACCTTTTTGTTATTCTACCTGCCGATTATAATATTATAGGAAAGGCTGCTTGTGGTATTGCCGATGATCTCCTTTCTTCAGCAATTGCAGCTTATAATAAGAAGTTGCTTTTATTTCCTTCTATGAATAACAGGATGTTTGGAAATCCTGTTCTTCAAAAAAATATTGATTATCTTGAAAGTTGTGGTCATTATCTTGTAGATCCCTCGAGAGGCCCACTCGCATGCGGAAAGAAAGGAAAAGGAAGGTTACTCTCTATTGAACGGATAGTTCTGGAAACAGAAAAAGCTCTTTCTCCCGATCTTTTTAATAATGCTCTTTGCCTTATAACAGGAGGGGGCACTTTTGAAAAGATTGACCCGGTAAGATATTTGACAAACGGTTCTTCGGGTAAAATGGCTTATTCTCTCGCAAGAAATTGTTATCTTGCTGGTGGTAAAGTGGAACTGATTTTAGGAAAAAATACCATTATGCCTGATCCTGACACCTCTTATAAAATTACACAGATAGAGACAGCAAAAGAAATGTATAACGAAATTTTAAGTAGATGGAAGGATGTTGAATGTCTTTTTATGAGTGCGGCTGTATCTGATTTTACCGTTGATTCAAAGAAGGAAAAAATAAAAAAATCAGGAGAGTTAATTCTGAAATTGACGAAAAATATTGATATCCTTAAGGAGTTAAAAAAGAAAAAGAAAAATCAATTTATCGTTGGTTTTTCTCTTGAATCCGAGAAACTAAAGACTTCAACCGTTAAGAAAATGAAAGAAAAAGGTTGTGATTTGATGGTTGGAAACTATCCGGATTCGATTGGAAGCGATAAAACTGCCGGAATCATTGTGTCGACTTCGAGCGAAGAAGAATTTAAGTGTTCTAAAGATGAACTTGCATGGAAAATTATCAAAAAAATAAAATCGTAGAAATTTTACAAATGCTAAAATACATTGGTTTTGATAGTATTGATAGTTCGCTTTTAAAGTTTTCACCCTTTGAGGATTTAATAGAGAAAGTTAATACTTGTAAAAAATGTGATCTTCATAAGAATCGAACCAACGCGGTTTTTGGAAAGGGTCCGGCTGGCGCAGATATTATGATTATTGGAGAAGCTCCGGGTAGGGATGAAGATATTAAAGGGATTCCTTTTGTCGGAAGGGCGGGTAAGAAATTGTCTGATATGTTTTCCGCGGCTGGTATTGACGAAAAAGATGTTTTTATTACTAATGTTATTAAGTGTAGACCTCCGGGAAACAGAAACCCGGAACCTGTAGAGATGAAAAGATGCAGACCCTATTTACTTAAGCAGATTGAAATTATTCAACCAGAAGTGATTGTTTTGCTTGGAAATATAGCACTTTCTCTTGTTACTGGAACCCCGAGCGGTATCACTAAGATGAGGGGAAAAAGTTTTGAGTATTTATCATATAAGGCAATTCCTACATTCCATCCGGCTTATGTATTACGGAATCCGGGTAGCGAGAAAATAGTTGTCGAGGATTTTAAAAAAGCAATTAGGAGTATATCTTGACAGAAAAAGTAGGAATGCCTTACTCAGAGGAGGCAGAAGCCGCTGTTATATCCAGTATGCTTATGGATATGGGGGCTACTGCGGAGGTTAGTACTACCTTAAGTCCGGACGATTTTTATTATCCCGCGCATGGTATAATATATAACGCTATTCTTGAAGTCTACAATAAAGGGCAAAAAGTGGATATCGTTACAGTGGTTGAGCGATTAAAAAAAGGCGGTTTTCTTGAAAAAGTGGGAGGTTCGGGTTATGTGGCTTCTTTTGTTAAGGGTACCGTTTCGGCTGAGAACGTCATATACTATGCTGAGATTGTAAGCGAGAAATCAATTCTTAGAGACCTCATTAATAAGGGAAAATTAATAATTGATAAAGCGAGTTCCGCAAAAGAGGAAGTGGAAGTTATTCTTGATGAAGCTGAAAATTTGATTTTTGAAGTCAGGAAGAAAAGGAGTTATGAAAGAGTTAAATCAATAACTCCTTTACTTAAAGAAGTTATGAAGATTATTGAAGAGAGAGCAGAAAATAAAAATCTGATTACCGGTGTTTCTACAGGACTTATAGAACTTGACAGGATAAGCTGTGGTTTTCAGAACGCGGAATTGATAATATTAGCTGCCAGGCCTTCTGTAGGGAAGACAGCCTTAGCACTTAATCTCGCTACTCATATTTCTCTTAAAGAAGAGATTCCAGTGCTTTTTTTTTCTCTCGAAATGCACTGGGAGAGTTTGATTTTTAGATTACTTTCAGCTGAATCACGTATTGAAGGTAATAGAATAAGAGGAGGGTATATAAAAGAAGATGAATGGGTCGGATTGACTTCAGCCGTTTCCAGGTTAACTGAAGCGCCTTTTTATATAGACGCTTCGCCTGCTTTAACAATATTTGAACTCAGGGCAAAAGCAAGAAGAATGAAAAAGAAATACAATATAGGCATAATATTTGCGGATTATCTTCAGTTAATCAAAGGTCCGCAGTTCCAGACAAGAGAACAGGAAGTCGCAGCTATAAGCAGGGCTCTTAAATCTATTGCTATGGAGTTAAACCTTCCGGTTGTTGCTCTTTCGCAGCTTTCAAGACAGCCTGCAAGAAGGGGACAAGATTCTAAACCGATCCTTTCCGATTTAAGAGAATCCGGAGCCATTGAACAGGATGCGGATTTTGTTATGTTTATTCACCGTCCTGATCAGTTTGAAAAGAGTAGCAATGATCCAAAAGAGCGAGAGGATGCTGAGCTCATTATAGCAAAGCAGCGAAACGGACCAGTAGGGAATTTCCTTTTATCTTTCAGTAGGAAATACGCTCGTTTCGACAATCATAATCATAAAAAGTTGGAGACGGAATGATAGAGGTTAAAAATGTCTGGAAGAGTTTTGGAGACAACGAAGTTCTTTTAAACTTGAGTATTGCTATTAATAAAGGTGAAACTATTGCGATTGTAGGTTCGAGTGGTTGCGGAAAGACTGTTCTTTTAAAACATATCCTTGGCTTGCTGGAGCCCGATAGAGGAGAGGTTTTAGTTGATGGTGTTAACATTAACGAAGATTCTGCGCATCTTTTTGAAATAAGGAAAAAATTTGGTATGGTATTTCAAAGCTCTGCTCTTTTTGATTCTTTGAATGTAATTGAAAATGTTATTATAGGTTTAAAAGAACATTTTCCGCGTATGGATAGAAAGGAAATGGAGGATATAGGAAAGGAGAAATTGGCTTTGGTTGGGCTTTACGAGGATTCTTTTAATAAAAAATCGCAGGAACTCTCCGGAGGTATGAAAAAAAGAGTGGCTATTGCAAGGGCAGTAAGCCTCGACCCGGAATATATAATTTACGATGAGCCTACTACCGGACTCGACCCGATAATGTGTGAAAAAATGAACGATCTCATGCTTCACCTCAAGGGAAAACTTGGAAAAACTACGATTATGGTAACACATGATCTTAGTTCGGCTTTTAAGGTTACAGACAGAATCGCAATGCTCTCGAAAGGGGAGATTGTTTTTGACGGTACTCCCAGGGAGGCATTAAAGACCGACAATACTTATATGAAGCTGTTTATCAAAAGCAGTTCTTTGCAGGCTTAAAATTAATGTTTATATGTGGAAATTGCGGATATAAAACTCTTAAATGGATGGGTAGATGCCCTGAATGCAAAAGCTGGGATTCCCTTGAAGAAACAGTAGAAAATAAAAAGTCTAAGTCCTTAATCACCAAAACGTTAAAACCTAAAAAATTAAGTGAAATTAACATAGAAGAAGAAGAGCGGTTCACCACTGGTATTAAGGAATTTGATAGGGTGGTAGGTGGAGGTGTGGTTTCGGGTTCTTTGGTTTTGATTTCCGGTGAGCCGGGTATTGGCAAATCGACTTTGCTTCTTATGGTTTCCGGATTTCTTTCGAGGTCATTTAAAGTTCTTTATGTTTCGGGCGAGGAGTCTCAGAGTCAAATCAAGATGAGGGCAAAAAGATTGGGATTGGGAGAAGAAAAGTTGTTGACTGTTTCCGAGACTAATATTGAAAGCATACTTTCCTTGGTTAAATCGGAAAAACCGAAGATGGTTGTTATTGATTCGATACAGACTATGGCTCTTTCTAACGGTAATGGAATAACCGGTTCGGTTTCATTGGTTCGGGAAATCACTTCGGAATTGATGGAGGTTGCCAAGAAGAATAATGTAACTGTATTTATTGTAGGTCATATTACTAAATCGGGAAATATTGCTGGACCAATGACTTTAGAGCACATTGTGGATGCTGTGCTTTTTATGGAAGGTGATAGCACTCATTCTTTTCGTTTGCTGCGTTCTAAGAAAAACAGGTTTGGTTCGACGAATGAAGTTGGGATATTCGATATGGATGAAAAAGGTTTGAAGGAAGTTTCCAATCCATCGCTTTATCTTATTTCAGGGAAAGAGAAGAAATCATCAGGTTCTGTAATTACCCCTACCGTAGAGGGTACGAGGCCTCTTATGGTTGAAATTCAAGCTCTTGTCGCTCCGACTCGTTTTTCTTATCCTCAGCGCGTTGCCAGGGGATTTAACGAAAGAAAACTTGATCTTTTGATGGCGGTTTTACAGAAGAGGTTGATGATTGATATGAGTGGTTATGATGTTTATTGTAATATAGCGGGAGGGATGAATGTTTTCGAGCCTTCCATCGATCTCGGTGTTATTTTATCTATTTTATCCAGTTTGCTTGAAAAACCGATTAGTGATGATCTCTGTATTGTTGGTGAAGTAGGTCTTTCGGGAGAGATAAGGGGAGTTCCCTTTTTAGCAAGTAGAGTCCAGGAAGCGAGCAGAATAGGCTTTAAAAGGATTATTGTCCCGGATAAAGGAGGAAGTATAAGGTCTGATATAAAGCTTTTAAAAGTTTCAAATGTTACGCAGGCAAAGGAGATTTGCAAATTATGATTTCCTCAATATTTCCAGTTATTATTCTTGGGTTTGTGGGATGGATTCTTGCGATATTGTTTATATATCGATGTATAAAGACAGAGCAGGAGAAAAATTACAAGGCGATACATTTGTCTGCTATTAAGGATGGAAGAGTTGGAAAATTGTTTAAATCCGGAATAATCGAAGGTATGCCTGTAGTTTCGGAAAAAGATGTTAAAAGAGTATCCCGGTATTTAGAATCAAATGAGATTCCGGAAGGGGTTAAAGATGATATTAGAGTTCTGAACGAGTTAGATTTAAAGATTATGAAGGGAAATTTTTCTGATATTTGCAAAATATTGAATTGTCCGGCAATAACAGCCGGAAAGAATAAGGATGAACTGGAAGTTCAAGGTATAGATTGCATTAATATAAAGGACCTGGATAGTATAGGAAAGTCCAATATAGTCAAAGGCGAAAGGATTTGCGTAAACTACATGGATTATGGATATGATAAAGCTCGAGGTTATTTGCAAGACGGCACTCTTGTAGAGATCCAAGGGGAGATACCTGAAAATCAGCCTGTTTCGCTTGAATGTATTGTAGAAGCAATTATTGAAAGCAGATTTAACAGAAAAGTTTGGGCGAAAATTGCCGAGAATGATTGAAGCTGTAATTGTTGCGGGAGGAAGAGGGGAGAGGATGGGAGGCGTTTACAAACAATTTTCATCCGTAGCGGGAAAACATATTTTATTTTATCCGATAGAAAAGTTTCTTGATTACGGAGTTAAAAGAATTGTCCTTGTCGTTCCGGAAGAAAAACTTTCAATTGGTGAAGAAATGGTAGCTGAATTTGGCAGTAAAGTTAATGTAGTATCAGGTGGAGAAAGGAGACAGGATTCCGTATATAATGGATTTAAAGAAACTTCTGAGGACATAGTATTGATTCACGATGCCGTGAGACCTTTTATTAGCGTTAAGCTGATTACCCGAGTAGTAGAGGGTGTTAAAGAATTCGGCGTTTGCGCGCCGGGTATACCGATAAGAGATACATTGAAGATTTACAAAGAGGGCGAAATTTTATGGACAAGAGCTAGAAGTAATTTATTGCAAGTGCAGACTCCACAGGGGTTTAGGAGGGAAATATTAGGACATATTGTAAGTCTATTTTCCAGGCAGGTTTTTACCGATGAATTAGCTTTTGCGGAGAAATTGAATTATGCTATTCACTGGGTGGAAGGCGACCCATTTAATATCAAAATAACTTATCCGTCGGATATGAAGTTGGCTTCCGCGATAGCGGGATACCTGGACAGGAATGGTAAAGTTAGCCCTTAGCTTTTCGCTTTTGGCTGTTGGCTTAAAAAACGAATAAAAAACTTTTTGCTCAATCTTAAAATTTGGCTTTTGTGGGGTGAGTGAGTTTAATGCGAAAGGCAAATAGCGAACAGCGAATAGCGTATTTTTAAAAAAAGGTCTTGACGTAAGCTGAAAAAATCTTAAAATATATATATGTCAAAAACAAATGATCTTAAAAAAACAAAAGAAGAACTTCTTAGGGAAGTAGAGGAACTTCGTGAAAGAGTTAAAGAACTAAAAAATCCAATAGACGCGCTTACAAAATTATATACCTGGATACATTTCTTAAATTTTGCCGAACGGGAATTTGAACGTGCCCGTCGATTTAAGCGTCCTATGTCGGTAATCTTGCTCGATATTGACCATCTTAAAAAAGTGAACACGGTTTACAATGAAAAGTGTGGTGATCGGATTCTCGTTGAAGTTTCTAAGAGATGCAGAGATAACATTCGAGAGCTTGATTTTATTGGTTGCTATGAGGGCGGAAAGTTTATTCTTTTACTTTTGGAAACTAAAAAATCGGACGCAAAGAAAGCTGCCGACCGTTTGCGTAAAATTATTGCTTGTAGACCTATTTCCACTCAAAGGGATAAAATTACTGTAACTGTGAGTATCGGAATTGCGGATAAAACTGACCAAATGCCAGATATTTCCTCTT
>CAYYUB010000052.1:0-9990 GCA_964474855.1 uncultured bacterium | reverse complement strand
GTCTAAGCCATTTAGCAAGATATACCATCAGAAAAACCTGGTTGAACACGGGCCATACCCAGGGTAGGAAAGCTCCTTTTATTCCGTAAAGAAAAAGCCATGTTACTAACAGCATGGTACCTGTTACATCGAACATACCGGAAGCATTCGCCAGACCTAAAATATAGAACGGGACTTTATTCCCGCCCAAAAAATAAGCTCTGATATCTTTGGCCGCCCATTTCTTGACAATAATACCGATAGCAATCACGATTACAAAATAGGCTACTACAATACCTATATCAATTTTGCTCATAATACCTCCTCAATCAAATTAATAATAAAATTCCGTTCCGGTAAAAATCACCCAAGAGTCACTTCAACGTCGTGAGTCTTTCCATCGCTGAATATTGGAACTTTATTCCCTTCTATCTCTTTACCATCTACCTTTAAACTTTTTATTCCCTTACTTACTTTATTGGGATTGCTGACTTTTATATCGTAAATCACTCCCCTGAATTTTCTTTTAACCCTAAAGCCATCCCAATCGCTTGGAATACAGGGGTCAACGATAAGACCGTCATAATCCGGTCTTATTCCAAGTATGAATTGAGTGATCGCAACGTAATTCCAGGCTGCCGTTCCCGTAAGCCAGGAATTCTTCGCTTCACCCTTTTTATAAGCGTCTTTACCCGAGACCATCTGCGAATATACATAGGGTTCGGTTTTATGAATTTCACTTATTTCTTCCAGGTATGCCGGGGCTATTCTTTTATAATAGTCAAAAGCCATGTCTCCCCTGCCTATAATTGTCTCGGCAATCATAATCCAGGGGTTATTATGACAAAATACACCTGCATTTTCTTTATATCCCGGAGGATAACTGGAAATTTCTCCTAAATTAAGATAATACTTCGAATAGGCAGGATTCTGAAGAACAATTCCGTATTTGGACGATAATCTTTCTTTAACCGAATCAAGGGTTTGTTTTGCCCTTCCGTCATCAACCCCTATACCAGCCATAATACAGAACCCCTGTGACTCGATAAATATCTGACCTTCTTTATTTTCAATGCTTCCAACCTTATCTCCGTTATCATCATAAGCTCTCAGGAACCATTTACCATCCCACCCATGCTTATTTATAATATCAATCATATTATTTATATATTTATCTGCTTCTCTTGCTTCTTCCTCTTTTCCGGTTTTTTTGCATATTTCCTCAAATTCCCTCCCGTAACAAACGAACATACCCGCAATCAAAACGGACTCGGCGACTTTTCCTTCTTTATTTTCAGTAGTCTGGAATGAATCATCGGGATTTTCGGAAAAACAGTTGAGATTAAGACAATCATTCCAGTCCGCTCTGCCTATTAAAGGCAAATTATGAGGTCCAAGATTATTAACAACATGATAAAAAGAACGCTTTAAATGCTCAAACAGGCTTTTTGCTTTACTCTCATCGTTATCGAAAGGAACCGACTCATCGAGTATCGAATAATCGCCTGTCTCTTTTATATAAGCCGTGACCGAAGCGATTAACCATAGAGGGTCATCATTAAAGTTCCCCCCCACCTCATCATTTCCCCTTTTTGTAAGAGGCTGGTACTGGTGGTACGCGCTTCCGTCTTCCATCTGCGTGGCAGCAATATCGAGAATTCTCTGTTTTGATTTCTCGGGTATCTGATGAGTACATCCCAACTGATCCTGATTCGAATCCCTGAAACCGACTCCTCTTCCGATACCCGATTCAAAATATGAAGCGCTTCTTGCCATGTGATAGGTAATAATACACTGGTAGGGATTCCATATGTTGACCATTCTCGACAATTTTTCATCCGTATGCTCAATCTCATAAACGGAAAGAAGATTATCCCAGTATTTATTAATAGCAGACAGTTCCTGATCTACGTCTTCGGAAGTTTCTATTTTGGCTATCATTTTTTCTGCTTTTGTTTTATTTATAATTCCCGGACTTTCCCATTTGTCTTTTGGATCATTCTCGACATAACCAAGAATAAATATATAATCTTTTGTCTCCCCCTCTTTAAGCTCAACCTCTATCGAATGTGAACCTATAGGCTGCCACCCATGCGCTTCCGAATTTCTTGATTCGCCTTCAATAACCGCATCGGGAGAAGAAAAACCATTGTAAAGTCCCAGGAAATCTTCCATCTGCGTATCATACCCTTTAATATCCGAATTTACCGAATAAAAAGCGAAATGATTTCTTCTTTCCCTGTATTCGGTTTTATGATATATAACGGAACCCTTGACTTCTACCTCACCGGTAGAAAAATTCCTCTGGAAATTCGTCATATCATCAAAGGCATTCCAGAGACAGAATTCAACGAATGAAAAAAGCTTGAAATTTTTTGTAGAATTTGATTTATTTGTTAAACGTACCCGCTGGACTTCCCCATTAAACCCGAGAGGAACGAAATAAAGAACCTCTGCTTCAAGATTATTTTTTGCTCCGGTAATTTTTGTGTAACCGAGCCCATGCCGACATTCATATTTATCCAGTTCCGCTTTTACGGGCTTCCATCCCGGCGACCACACATCGCCGTTATCATTTATATAAAAATATTTCCCGCCATTATCCACGGGAATATTGTTATAGCGATATCGAGTAATTCGCCTCAGTCTCGCATCTTTATAAAAACTATATCCACCAGCAGTATTGGAAACCAGAGAAAAAAAGCCATCGTAACCAAGATAATTAATCCATGGATATGGAACCCTGGGAGAAGTGATCACGTACTCTCTTTGTTTGTCATCAAAATATCCGAACCTAATAACCCCCCCTACGTAATATTTGCACAATATCTAAAAAAATATAAAATACTACTGCTAAGGTACCACTCGGATGATTTAAGCAGTAAATAATAATAAGCTTTACCAAATTGTCAAGAGTTAGCAAATAACTCAATTCCATAGCCTTAAGACAATGGACATAATAGAAAACCTTATATTGGGGTAAGGAAACAGTTGATTAGTTAATTGGTTCACTAGTGAATTAGTGTATTAGTAAAAAAACAATATCTCACACAAAGTCACAGAGAACGCAGATAAACGCAGATAAAAAAAGGATTTTTTATTGTCTCAACTCTCAACCCACAACACCAAAAAGTTTTTAAATCACAAAGTTTTTTGTTTTTCTCTGTGCTTTCTGTGGTTAAATTGTTTTCTGTTCGGTTGACTTTTTTTAAAATTTCGATAAATTAATCTTTAAGTTTAACCCTAAGGAAATAAAAGGAGGCAATAATGGAATTAAACTTATGTAAGAAACTCATCCCGTTTACGTCACTCATCTTTTTCCTAAGCTGCGCGGAAGGAACATCTTCTTCAACAATCCAAAAAGAAGAATTCGGAAAAACAGCTGCTGGAGAAACGGTCAATTTGTACACGATTAAAAACGCTAATGGAATAGAGTTGAAAGTTACTGAATTTGGAGCTACTCTGGTTTCTCTTAAACTCCCCGACAAAAACGGAAACTTCGAAGATATTATTTTAGGATATGATAACCTCGAGGGATACATCAATGACGCTTCATATCTGGGAGTAACTGCGGGAAGATATGCGAACCGTATTGCAAAAGGTAAGTTTACCCTGGAAGGAAAGGAATATACCCTGGCAACAAACGACGGCGAAAATCATCTCCACGGAGGTGTTGAGGGATTCGGCAAAAAGGTATGGAAAGGAGAAGAAATAAAAGAGGATAATGCCATAGGAGTAAAATTCACATACCTCAGTAAAGACGGAGAAGAAGGATATCCCGGGAATCTCGATAACACTGTAAAATATATTCTTAACGACAACAATGAACTGAAAATAGTATTAAAATCTAAAACAGATAAAGCAACACCCGTCAATCTCACGAATCATGCCTACTTCAATCTAAAAGGAGAAGGCAACGGTACCATACTGGGGCACAAGTTAGAATTAAACGCAAAGGAATATACTCCCGTAGACAATGGACTGATCCCCACAGGAGAAATCAAAAGTGTCGAGGGAACTCCTTTAGACTTTCCGGAACTTGAAGCGATCGGCTCACGTATAGATAAAGTCGATAAAAAATTCAGCGGGGGTTACGACCATAATTTCATAATAATAAAATCTGACGAACCTCTTTCCATGGTTTGTAAAGTTATCGAACCGGAAAGCGGAAGGGTTATGAAAATATATGCCACTATGCCTGGATCTCAATTCTACTCCGGAAACTTCCTTGATGGATTTAAGGGCAAAGGCGGCAAAGTATATAATCAGCATTACGCATTTTGTATCGAACCCCAATACTATCCTGATTCACCGAACAAGCCCAATTTTCCGTCTTGTATCCTAAACGCGGGTGAGGAAAGAGAAGAAATTATACTTTATAAATTCTCTGTCGAAGAATAAAAACAGCTAAGATGATTTAAAATATAAAAGGGGAGATTCTTCTCCCCTTTTATATTTTGTTAAATGATCAAATAGTAATTTTTGGATTTAGGGATTGGGATTTAGTAAAAACTAAAAAAACTACAGTATCTACATGTTCTACATGTAAAAAATGGAGAGGTGAAGATGAGTTTTAAACAACATTATATTTTTTTCTCTGTGGTCTCCGTGTGAGAGTAATTTGAGGTTGTGGTGGGGGAATCTTGTGTTAATCTTGTGTAATCTCGTGGTTCCTTTATCAAAAATCTGCGCTTGACAACAGCAGCACTTCTTATTAGTATAGGTTGGATTTTCGCATGAGAATCTTTTAAATCGAATGGGAATGAAATTCGGCTTTGGCAAAGAGTGGCGGATAAGAAGAAAGGTAACAATTGAAAAGGTTTACAGCAAAGGATTCTTTTACCGGGGTCAGTTTATTTATTTACACTATTTGCCGGAAAAAGAAAAAAAATTTTCTATTCGTATGGAAAGAGGAATAAAGGGAGGTTTAAAACGCAACCGGCTAAGGCGTCGTTTGAGGGAAATTGTAAGAAATGCCAATCCTTCCTTAAAGAATGGCTTATATATTATTACGGGGAGAAAAACGAGTTTAATGGAAGATTACGATAAAATAAAGAATGATTTCGATAGAATTTGTTCAAAGGAAGATTTATGGCTAAAGTGATAATATCATTATTGAAATTCTATTCGAAAAACATATCCGTTTTCTTTCCAAGACGATGTAAATATTACCCCACATGTTCCTCTTACGCAATTCAGGCTTTAAAAAAAGAAGGGTTCTTTAAAGGTTTACTTCTTAGCGTATGGAGATTGTTACGTTGTAACCCTTTTAGCAGAGGCGGATACGATCCCGTTGGAGGTGAATAATGGATGATTCCAGAAAAATGATATTGTTTTTTGTTCTTATATTTCTTGGTATGTTACTATTTCAATCCTATTTAACCTCCAACAAAAAAAATATCGAATCCGAAGAAGTAGGCGAAAAAGTCGAAGAAGAAAAAACTATTACGTCCGAAGAAGAAAAATTGCCTGAATTGCTGGCAGAAAAAGATGGAATCCAAGAAGAGGATAGTGCAGAAACCATCAAGATAAGCACAAAACTAATGGAAGTGTATTTATCTTCCAAAGGCGGAGTCATTGACTCTGTTTATCTAAAGGATTACAAAGTGATATTTTTCGCGCTCAATAGAAGTCAACCTTTACTCTCAACCTCTATTATTACAGCAAGAAAAACCGTATCCACGCAACCAATTTCTTTTGATGTAAAAGTCGAAGATAAAGGTTTAGAGAAAAAAATTATTTTTTCTTATATGCTGGACTCGGTTTTAATAAGTAAAACATATATATTTTCGGATTCTTCTTACCTTATTCATCTTAAATGTTCTCCTGAAGCAGAATACCTTTACGAAATAAGCGCTTTCGACACGGGAGAGGAATTTTCCCGTGAATCCTATTATAGCGGTGCCGTATACTACGCGGGAAAGAAGCCATATACTATAAAAAAGGGAGATTTATTCAAAGGTTCGGACGAGGACGTCTCCGGCGCAATAGAATGGGTCGGTTATAAAACCAAATACTTCTTTAGCGGAGTAATTCCGGAAAACTATCTAGAAGAATTCACTCTTAAGAAATCACCTGATGCTCCCGTTATTTCTATCCAGGACAATTACAATACTATATTGTACTTTGGTCCTCTTAAGTTTTCCGTTCTGACTTCTATAAAAGAAGGCTTCGAAAATGCGATTTACTTTGGCTGGCCCCTTATAAGACCTGTAGCAAAATTCATCTATCACTTTATGCAATTCATTCATAGGTACATAAACAATTACGGTATGGTAATAATTTTGTTTGTGATATGTTTGGTTCTTGCCCTTTCTCCTTTAACTATGCACCAGACCAAATCAATGAGCAAGATGAAAGACCTGCAGCCAAAAATGCAGGAGATAAGAAAGAAATACAAAGACGACCCACAGCGTATCAACCAGGAAACAATGAAAATGTACAGAGAAACAGGTTTCAACCCGTTTTCAAGTTGTATGCCGATGTTTCTTCAAATGCCCATTTTCTTTTCTTTATTTCAGGTGTTGAATGGTTCAATCGAACTTAAAGGGGCTCCATTTATTTTTTGGATAAAAGATCTTTCCGTAAAAGATCCTTATTATATACTTCCAATACTTACCGGAATATCTATGTTCTTTCAACAGCGCATCATGAGTCCGGCAAAACAGGACGATCAGCAAAAAATGATGTCTTATATGATGCCCTTTTTTATAACTTTTATTTTCTTAACCCTTCCCTCCGGGTTAACTTTATATTTCTTTACTTATAATATTTTAATGTTAGTTGTTCAAACATTTATTCAAAGAAGGACCAAGGAGGCTTAATCATGGTTAACCAGGAAATAGAAGTCGAAGCGGAAAACCTTGAAGAAGCAATAAAAAAAGGACTGGAAGAACTCTCCCTTAAGGAAAAAGAACAAATGGACTGGGAGGTTCTCTCAGAAGAAGAAGGAGGGGTAGTAAGGTTAAAAGTAAAGAAAAAAGAAGAAACTCCAAAAAAAGAAGAAACCCCAGAGAGCTCACCCAAGGAAGAATTGGTCAGGGAAGAAATAAACAGAATGCTGGAAAAACTCGGAACTACGGGAAAAATTAGAATCAAAAAAGAAGATGACAAATTATACGTTGATATAAGAACCAAAGATATGGACGGAATGTTAATTGGTAAATCCGGTAAGACTTTAGAATCGTTTCAACATCTCCTATCAAGAATTATTCACTCAAAGGATAATTCGATTGAGCTTGTTATTGACATTGCAGGTTACAGAAGAAAAAAAGAAAGAACCCTCACTACCAGAGCAAAAGCTTACGCTCAGGAAGTCAAAAGATCCAAAAGAGAGTACATTTTTCAACCGTTACCTCCATCCTTGCGGAGATCTATTCATCTCGCCGTCTCAAATATACAAGGGGTAAGAACTTACACAATAGGAGAGACGGAACTAAAAAAAGTGGTTATAGCTCCTTCAAGGGACTAGACAGCAAAAAGGTGTAAGTGAGATAAGTCCCTTTACTTATTTTTAAACGGTTTAACATAAATAAATGAGTGATTTCTCTGAAACCATTTGCGGTATAAGTACTCCAATCGGTCGGGGTGCTATTGCTATTATCAGAGTTAGCGGTAAAGATGCAATCAAAATAGTAGAAAAAATTTTCACCCCCCGAGAAAAGCTAAAAAAAGTAAAAGGAGATTCAATAGTTCACGGATGGCTCCGAGCTCCAAAACTAAAAAAGAATTTAGACGAAGTACTTCTTTTTGTATTCAAAAAACCTTCATCCTACACAGGAGAAAATATGGTAGAGATTTCGACCCACGGAGGTTCGATCATTCCTAAAAAAGTCATTGAACTATTGGTGGATAGTGGGGCAAGAATGGCTGAAAGGGGTGAGTTCACAAGGAGAAGATTCCTGAACGGCAAAATGAGCCTTCTGGAAGCAGAGGCACTATTAGATGTAATCCAGGCTAAAACAGAGAAGGGACTCTTAATTGCCGAAGAAAATTTAAACGGTAAACTGCACAGAGAAATCGAAAACGTAAAAAAGTATTCCCTCGAAATAAAAACGCTTATTGAAGCTGATTTAGATTTCGGAGAAAGTGATATTCTATCCTTCAATACCCGGGAATTGGTAAAAAAAATTAAAATCCTCCAGAGAAAATTAAAAGATATGGTAGATTCTTACAAACGAGGAAAAATTTTACTTGACGGATTCAAATTAGCAATAGTAGGCAAGCCAAATGTAGGCAAGTCGAGTCTATTCAATACAATACTTCAGGAAGACAAAGCAATTGTCACTGAAATACCCGGAACCACAAGAGATCTTCTGGAAGGAGCTATAGATATTGATGGTTATCCTGTTATTCTTCACGATATGGCTGGAATAAGGTCATCTACCTCAAAAGTAGAAAAAATTGGTGTTAATAGAGCTTTGGAAATGGCCATACGTTCTGACGGAATTTTGTTTGTTATGGACGGGTCCGGGGTAATCGACAAAGAGGATAAAAAAATATTTAAAATAATAACTAAAAAACCATTTATCCCTGTAGTAAATAAATCAGACCTTAAAAAGAAAATAAAAAAGATACCTTCCCCCGGCGAAACCATCTGGGTTTCGGCAAAAAAACACTCCGGAATTAATAAGCTAAACAAAGCTATTATTAAACTAATTGAAGAAATAGTTCCCGTCGAATCAGAAGCGGGAATTACCTGCACAACCGAGAGACAGAAAGACAAAATCATATGCGCAATTACTTCTCTTCGGAAAGGTCTTGAAGTTATAAAAGAAGGAAAAGATTTGGAACTTCTGGCTTTTGACATAGACGAGGCAATCAACTCCTTAAAGGAATTGACAGGAGAAATCACTTGCGAGGATATTCTGGATAATATATTCTCTAATTTCTGCATTGGAAAATGAAATTATCGGATTTTTTGTTCGACCTTCCGCGGGAGCTTATAGCTCAGTATCCAAGAAAAAAGGGAGAATCCCGGCTTATGGTACTGCACAGAGATTCAGGCAAAATTGAGCATAAGAGCTTTTCCGATATTGTCGATTATTTAAAAGTTAAAGATTGTCTCGCGTTAAACAATTCCAGAGTTATTCCCGCAAGACTTAACGGTTTCAAAGTTTCTACCGGAGGAAAAGTCGAAATATTACTCGTCGAAAAGAAATCCGATAATTTATGGAAAGCAATGGTTTTTCCCGGAAAAAGGACCAAAGTCTCTGACGTGATTGCCATAAACGATAAGGTTAAATGCACGGTTAAAAGTCTCGATAAGAGCACAGGAGAAAGAATTTTAAAATTTGAAGGAATAAACGGAAATCTTCTAAATTATGGAACAACACCTCTTCCCCCTTACATAACCCGTCCCCCGGAAGAAATTGATATAAAAGGATACCAAACAATTTACGCGGAAAAAGACGGTTCCGTAGCCGCACCTACAGCCGGACTTCATTTTAATAAAAATATTCTGGATAAATTAAGAAATAAGTGCGGAACAATCACGGAAGTTACTCTTCATGTTGGTCCGGGGACATTTCGACCGGTTCGTACGGAAAATATCGAGGAACATAAAATGGAAAGCGAATCCTACACAATAACTAAAGAAACAGCTTCTATTATAAGTCAAACAAAAAAGAACGGTGGAAAAGTTTTTGCCGTAGGAACGACAACTGTGAGAGTTCTCGAAACAGCAGCGATAGAGAAAGGTAAGTTAAGTAAAAAAGAAGGAAGAACCGACATTTTCATATATCCGCCATATGAATTTAAAATTGTAGATCACTTACTGACCAATTTTCACCTTCCGGGTTCAACTCTTATTATGCTTGTTTCTGCATTCGCATCACGTGAAATGATTTTGAGTAGCTATGAGGAAGCAATCAAAGAAAAATATACGTTCTATTCATACGGCGACGCAATGCTGATCCTGTAAGAATTTCCAAACCACAAAACACACAAAAGACAGAAAAAAAACATTTACCACAGAGTACACAGAGAAAAAACAAAAAACACAGAGTGCAC
>CAYYUB010000051.1:0-10068 GCA_964474855.1 uncultured bacterium | reverse complement strand
CGGGGTCAGACCTTCTTTGAAAAGTGTCAAGGGGAACAAAGTCACTTGTCATTAGTCACTGGTCACTGGTCAAAAAAACAAAAAAATAATCCTGTTAATCTTGTTTAATTTAGTTGGTGTGTTAGTTTGTATGTACTTCTTCTTTTCTGGTCAAATAACCGAATTTTTTCTTTAATAAATCGAGTTGCTCTTTTTTCGAAAATTTAGATAACTTTTCCTCTGTCTCTTTTTGAAGCCGTCGCTTAATTTCAACGGCATCAAATTTCTTCTTCACTTAGTACCTCCTTCGGGCTTCTAATCTCAAGGATAGATATTTTCCCTAAATAACGACAAAAAACAAAATCATTCGTGTAATTAGTGTGATTCTATCAGAAATAAATAAAATATCAAAAATCAAAATGACATATAAAAAATTAAAATTTGCTTCTCCCCAAACCCCAAAAAAATATAAATCTTTGTGGTCTTTGTGGTTTATTATAGTTTCATGTTTCGAATTTTTAAAAAAAATAAAATATGGGTCGTGCGGTGAGGTAATCTTGTGGTAATCTGTGGAATCTTGTGGTTAATGAACTACCATTTACCGCTTTTAAGGTACTCATCGATAGCTCTGGCTGATTTTCTGCCTGCGCCCATTGCGGCAATGACGGTTGCTTCACCTGTTACGATATCTCCACCCGCGAATACACCTTTCATCGATGTTTTTCCGGTTTCGGAATCCGCGTCGATATATCCCCACTTGTTTTTCTTGATTTTAGGGGTAGCATCTAAAAGTATCGGATTCGCGTTTTGACCAATAGCGATTACTACCGTATCGACATCATATATAAATTCACTTCCCGGAAGAGGTACAGGTCTTCTTCTACCTGAATCATCGGGCTCTCCGAGCTCCATTCTTATCATTTTTATTGATTTAACCCAGCCATTTTCATCTCCGGCAAATCCGATCGGATTAACGAGAAGATCCAGGATCACGCCTTCTTCTACCGCGTTTTCGATTTCTTCATTTCTTGCCGGCATTTCCTGACGTGAACGTCTATATACAATATGTACCTCTTGGGCACCAAGCCTTACCGCGCTTCGCGCAGAATCCATAGCAACGTTACCGCCGCCGACAACCGCGACTTTTTTACCGATACTTATTGGAGTATCATATTCGGGAAATTTATATGCTTTCATTAAATTTATTCTTGTTAAAAATTCATTGGCTGAATATATACCTAAAAGATTTTCTCCCTTTACACCTAGAAATCTCGGAAGACCAGCGCCAAGACCAAGAAATATTGCCTCGTAACCTTCTTCAAAAAGCTGTTCCACAGTAATTGTTCTTCCAACTATTACGTTACACTCAAGTTCAACACCCATCTGCTTAAGAGCTTCGACTTCCCTGCCTACTATTGCTTTCGGGAGTCTAAATTCCGGAATACCGTAGACAAGAACCCCTCCCGGTTTGTGCAAAGCTTCGAAAATCTTAACGTCATATCCCATTCTTGCGCAATCCGCGGCAACGGTCAGGCCCGCGGGACCCGAACCTACAACCGCAATTTTTTTGTTTTTCTTTGCCTGCACCGGCGGAGTATCTGCCTCAGAGTTGGCAGCTTCATAATCCGCGACAAAACGTTCAAGTCTTCCTATCGCTATAGGACTGCCTTTTACACCCAGAACGCACTGTGCTTCGCATTGATCCTCCTGGGGACAAACTCTACCTGTCATACAGGGCAAAACATCATCTTCCTTTATTTTCCTTGCGGCCTCGTTGTATTTACCTTCAACTATCAATTTGATAAATTCGGGAATACTTATATCGACCGGACAACCTTTAACACAAAGAGGTTTTGGACATTGAATACACCGCTCGGCTTCTCGCCTAGCCTGTTCTTCGGTATAACCAAGCGCAACCTCATTAAAATTCTTTACTCTTTCCTCGACTTCCTGTTTCGGCATTGGCTCACGAGGAGCCTTTTGCTTTTTATCGCTCATCTTATCTTATTCACACTTACATCTCTTATAACTATCAAACGCTTCCTTTTCTTCTTTTTCGTAAGTGGAAAGGCGCTTTATAAGCAAATCGAAATTTACTTTATGGCCATCGAACTCCGGTCCGTCAACGCACGCGAATTTAGTCTCTCCATCAACTTCAACCCTACATCCTCCGCACATTCCGGTTGCATCCATCATTGTAGAATTAAGGGATACAATCGTTTTAACATTATACTGTTTTGTCATTTCGGAAATCTTCTTCATCATTATAGCGGGACCAATAGCAATTACAAGATCCATTTTTCTTCCCACGCTTTCAAGTTCCTGTAACTCATTAGTAGTAAATCCTTTCTTTCCGTATGAGCCGTCATCAGTCAGAATATAAAGCTCATCGGAATATTTTTTCATTTCTTCTTCCAGAATGACATTTTCTTTATTTCTGAATCCCATTATCGAAATAACGTAATTACCGGCTTCTTTAAAAGCTTTTGTTTCCGGGTATATAATAGCACTACCTACCCCACCACCGATCGTTACGACAGTCCCTACCTTATCCACTTTAGCGGGATGACCAAGAGGTCCTACGACATCGGAAATTGCATCTCCCTCTTTTAGCGCTCCGAGTTTATATGTGGTCTTACCCACTTCCTGAACAAATATCGTTATTGTTCCTTTATCTTTATCCGCCTCCGCGATAGTAATGGGAATTCGCTCACCTACCTCATCAACCTTAAGAACAACAAACTGCCCCGGCTGGTAGTTTTTCGGTACGAGCGGCGCTTCTATTACAAACTTATTTAAATTCGGTCCTATTTTTTCTTTCTCCAATATCTTATACATGCATAACTCCTATAATTGTTTCTCTTTATATGCCTTAACTAATTATGATATTACGGGATATAAAAGTTTTTTAAGATTTTAAATATACAATATTCAACAAAATTGTCAATGGTGGATTTTGAACCTTGAAGGTTCAAAAAGAGTCATTAGTCACGAGTCTTGAGTCATTAGTCAAAACTAAATCCCATATCCCAAATCCCAACATTACTATTTAACAATTCAACTATTCAACGATTTAACCATTCAACTAAATTATTCTTTACGAATAATTTCAACTCCTTCCCCCTTCCCCACCACAACAATATCAACAACATCCAGGAAAAGGCCGTTTTCGACAACGCCGGGAATCATGTTTAAATCGACTTCCATTTTACGAGGATCTTCTATAATACCTAAATTCACATCTATTATATAATTACCGCTATCGGTAAGGAATTTTTTTCCTTTATTCATTCGTATTTCAGGATTATAACCTTTTTTATCGAGTCTTTTAAAAACATTACTCAGCGCAAAAGGAACAACTTCGATAGGCAACGGAAATGCTCCTATTTTATCGACTATTTTTGAAGAATCCAGAACCCACAGATTTTTCTTAGAAGATTTTGCCACAATCTTCTCGAATAATAAAGCTCCTCCTCCACCCTTTATACCGTTAAAATCAGAATCAACCTCGTCCGCGCCATCGATGGTTAAATCTATTTGATCGACATCATCGATAGACAAAAGCGGAATATTATATGATTCAGCCAGTCTGGTTGTAGCTGATGATGTGGATATAGCTTTTACTTTCAACCCGTCACCAACCATCTCACCTATTTTTTTTAACGCGTAAAAAAAAGTAGTCCCGGTACCAAGACCTAAAACCATTCCATCTTTAACAAAATCATAAACCTTCGCTCCGGCTAATTCTTTTTCTTTATCAATCATTCTATAAATACCCCTCCTTAAAATTTCACATTAATATAAATTAAATATCCCAAAACAAATATAACTTATGCTCATTCCATGTCAAGCAATTTTTCGTGGGTTCGTTGGATCGTTAGGTCGTTGGATGAGTAAAGAAAAAACCCTTTACGTCTCTGTGTCTTTGTGTGAGATTAATTTGGAGTTGTGGGGTGGCTTTTTTGACTGGTGACTAATGACTGGTGACTCGTGACTATTTTTGAACCTTAAAGGTTCAAAAATTACCATTGACTTAAAAGTGATAATTCATTATATTTACATATAAATTTGACCTAAGGGGGTAGCAATGAAAAAAAGAATTGCTGTATTTTTAATAGTTCTTGCTTTTGTCGTGGGTGTTGCGCTCGGGAATTTTCTTTCTCCATATCTTTCAGTAGTCGGTGAATCCTACGAACAGGTAAGTGAAGCAATTACAATCGTATCTCTTAAAGAAAATATGAGAACTATAGAAAAAGCAGTAAAGAAATTCTCCTGGGAAAACGGACATTATCCGGAAAACAGTTCCGTTTCATGGCTAAAAAAAGAAGTAGGAATGGATTTCGAAAATCCAATTACTTACAAAATAGGAGAAGGCAAAGCATACATGTCAGGAGCAGCCAACAAACCTGGAATCATAGGATTCGAAAGTGATTCGAAAGGTAAATTTTGCAAGATAACCGGATATGGAATTGAAGACGCGATTGAACTTTCTTTAAAGCCTAAAACTTTAGAAAAGTCCAAAACCGAAGGAGCAAAAGAGGAAAAATCCGCGTCAGGAAAAATCGGAACTTCAGAAAAGAGCATAGAAGAATCAAGTTGGAACATATTCGGAGCTAACACAAAAATTGCAGAAAGAAACAATGATAAATGGAAGTTTTTCTGGGAATTTACAGTTTATAATCAAGAAAAAGAATCCATTATGCTTATGGCTACAGTAGAATTTTTAAACAAAGAAGGAACCATAATCGCAGATAAAATCTTGCAAAATTTGAATATTCCGGGAGAGGCATCTAAAACTTTTAATGGTTATACGCTTATTAACGCAGATATAGCCGATAGAGTTCAGGAAATAAATATAAAAGCAAAAAGAGAAAAATTCGTACAAGGAAAATAAGTCGGTTTTAGTTCTAAAACCGACCGAAGACCGTCGACGGTTGACCGAAGACAAAAAAGAAAAAACTCAAGAAAATCTGTGTAAATCTGTCTGCCCTGTAGGGAGGAATGACCGTACCAGGGTGTTAATCCGTGGCTAATTATTTGGTGAGGTGGAGTTGGGAAAAACAAAATAATATATCCTTTTTTCTCTGTGCCTCTGTGGCTCCGTGTGAGAATTTTTTTTACTCGAGTTTAAATTCAACCCAAAAAGCATACCAAACTGCAACCGGTTTATCTCTCTGCTGTGCAGGTGAAAACTTTATTTTCCAGGCGTTTTCAACCGCAATCTTATCCAAAGTAGGATGAAGAGACCCCGTAAGCACTACATTTCTAACATTTCCTTCCTTGTCTATAAAGAGTTGCAGATAAACTTTACCACTAACACCAACCGTCCTCATAGATTTCGGATATTCGAATTTTACCTTATCGAGATTCAGCGGCTTAGGTTTGACGTCATGTGGAATAAAAATAGGTGTTCCGAATTTAACATCGGCATCTTTATCGTTATTAAATAGAACGTCTTTTGTAACACGATCCCTATCTTCAACTTCTTCCTCTTCCTCATATTCTTCTTCGCTAATTATTTCTTCCACATCACCCTTAGGTATCTCAGTTATGTTTTCGAATTCCTCAGGTTCATACGGATAAAAACGAACTGTGTCCTCTTCAGGTTCTTCTGTTTCTACTTTTATTTCCACTTTTGGACTATATATAAATCCAAGGATAAGAACAATCAAAACTATGAGTAAACAAATCCTGATACGCAGCCTGAACACATCTTTGAAACTATATTTTTCCCTGTCCATACACACCTCCTCTAAAAACTTTTATATATTAACATTATAAGCCAAATCGAGCTTCATGTCAACATAAAAATTTCTCCTGTATATTTAGATACAGATCAAAAAAATAGTTCCCATCAAAATATAAATTAAATATCAAAAATTAAAAAGCAAAATGACAAATAAAAATGCAAAATTATTTTAAACTAAAAAAAGAAAATAGAATAACTAATAAAAGTATTTGTGCTATTTGTGGAATTTGTTGTTAATATTATTGTTAGGGTGTTAGGAAGTTGGGTGGTTAAAACAGAAAATAAAAAATTGGGTATGGTGGGGTTTAGTGTTTTTAGTATGTTTCGTGGTTAAAATAAATAAGTTTTTCTTTGTGTCTTTGTGTGAGATTAATTTGGAGCTGTGGGGTGTTTTAAACAACAGAAATATATTTTTTTGTTTTTTTATCAGTGTTTATCCGTGTTAATCTGTGGCTAATTATTTGGGGTTTTGGGTTGAGAAAAAGCAAGTATAAATCTTGTGTTAATCTTGTGAAATCTGTGGTTAAGCAAGTTATTATTCCTTAATTCCCATCACATAAAAATAACCGTCGACAAAATATTCAATATTTTCAAAACCTGCCTTGTCAAACATTTCTATAAAAATATCCTTTTCCGGTAATCGATGATTTGCGACCTGATCTCCCACATCTCTATGCAACTGGTTTATTTCTTCGGGAGTCATGGAATGCCCTATTATTAACCTCCCTCCTTTTTTTAATACCCTGTAACATTCCGAAATGGTTTTTTCTTTATCCTTAAAATGAGGAAAAGAATTGAAAATTATAACCGCATCGAATTCATCCTTATCGAAAGGAATATTCTCCCCTTCTCCCCTTATCGCAAACTCATCGGGATAAGTTTCCTTCAAGCCTTTAATCATCGCAAAAGCCTTATCGATATAAACAACTTTTAAATTGGGAATACGTTTATTTAAATAATCTCGTAATACTCCATTGCCGCAAGCCAAATCCAAAATCAAATCGGAATTTTTATCGATTAACTCTTTAACAAATATTCCCGCGACTATCTTCGATTGGGCTGAAACTTCCCAATTCTCCGCCCATTTTTCGAAACAATCAACTTCCATTTCTGCCTCTTGAAACCATTGAAATTATAAAAATCAACGAAGAAATTATTATTATTGTGGCTCCTGCGGGAACCGCAAATACATAAGAAAAGAAAAGCCCCGCAAGGCACGCGACAATACCGAAAAGAATCGAAAGCATATACATCTTAGAAAGGCTATGAGTTAGAATTCTCGCGGCTGAAGGAGGATTTATCAGAAGACTAAAAATCAATATTCCTCCGATTGTATTTAAATTAAGACAAATTACAAAACCGGACAGGAAAAGCAGACTAAAAAAAATAAATTTCTCGGGTATTCCGCACGAAGCCGCGACTTCTCTGTTATAAAATACCGCTTTTATTTCTTTTCCGAAAAAAAGCAGGAAAAGAATCACAAGAAAAGTTATCCCGGCATTCAAATATATATTTATTCTTGAAAGAGTAAGAATACTTCCCCATATAAGATTAAAAGCTTCTGTTTTCGGTCCCTTTATTAAACCGAGTCCAAGAAAAGCGACTCCCAAAACAAGAGAAAAAATAATACCTATAATTACGTTTGCCTCGAGACCGGATTTTTCCGCGATGGGGCCAATTAAAATCGAAGCTAAAAGAGAAAATACAATCGCCATCATAATAGGATTTACTCCAAAAAGAAGTCCGATTACGGATCCGGCAAAAGCGGCATGCGATATAGCCACTCCCACAAAAGGAATCCGCAAGAGAACCACCCATACACCCACAATGCCGAGACCAATACCCGCTAAAATAGAACCCATTAAAGCGTTTTGAAAATAATTAAAACTTAAAATTTCCCACATATTTCTTCAAATTTTCCTCATCGACATCATAAAGCCGGGATAAATCCTTTGAATTAAAATCATCCGGAGAAAAATCACTGAATACTTTTCCATTCTTAAGAGCTACAACTCTATTAATACCTTCCGGTAAATACCTTAGAAGATGGGTCACGAAAACAACCGTCAATTTATGTCTTTTGTAAATACGAGTAATTAGATTATTAATCTCCATCTGCGAAGCAGGATCTAAATTCATTAAAATCTCATCCAGAAGAAGAATCTCGACATCTCTTGCCAGTTCTCGCGCGATCGACACCTTTCTCTGCTCTCCTCCTGAAAGAAAACCGGCAGGTCTATTCTCCAAATCTTTGATTCCAACTTCATCCATAGCATTGCAAACAGATTCAAAATCTTTTTTATTAAGATTTCTAAAAAGTCCTTTTACACCTATCCTACCCACAGAAACAACATCCTTAACTGAAAGCGGCACATTCCTGGTTATAAACTCATTTTGAAAAATAAAACCAATTCTTCTTCTTACCGCCAACCCATCTCTAACCGGGTCGAGATCGAATACTCCGATTTTCCCCGTATCAGGAATAAGAAGTCCGTTTATTATTTTAAGCAGGCTCGTCTTTCCCGCTCCGTTTGGACCTATTATCGCGACGAAATCTTGTTTTTTTATATCGAGAGAAACTTCAGATAAAACTTCCTTTCCGCTAAAAGATAAACTAACTTTTTGTATCTTTATCACTTAAAGTTTCCAGTAAAAGATCTATATTATTTAAAAGAGTTATTCTATATCCCTGTTCTTCCGGAAAATTTGAAAAAATTATATAATCACTTTTTAATTCATCCGCTATCGTGTTACCAACTTTTTTCCCGCTTTGAAGATTATCTACAACCAGCTGCACGTTTTCCTCCTTTCCGACTTTTACTACCTCCGATATTTCTTTCAGAGAAATATCATCTCCCGGAGAAAAAACGGAAACAACTTCTGCGCCAAGGAAAAGAAGGAAGTCCTTCTGATGCTTATTACATATAACTTTAATTCCTTTAATCGATTCTTTTTTCTGTGCGACTATAAGGATAAGGGAATCTAAACTCATTTTAAATTTTCTGTATTTTTTATCGATTTCACGTATACTGACGCTATCAGAACTGTATTCTTTTTTTAAAACATTACAAATCTCTAAAGCGCCTTTTAGATATACATCGGGAATCATCCAACTACCATCGGTCTTCAAATCCACTATATCGATATCGAGTTTCAACTCTTCCACTTTTGTAAACCATGATTCGTAACCGTGGTATATAATTAAATCGGATAAGAAAATCAAATTGGCTTCAGCCGGAGAAAGGTCAAAATGCCCGGGGCACATACCGCCGGGCACAATGTTAACCACTTTAGCGTTATTGGGGGCAATAGCCTCTACAACAGAAGAAATATCGCTCGTCGAGGTAACTATCCCAAAACTAAAAACCAGATAAAGAAAAATCATTTTCTAAGAGATACCCCAAGTTTAAAAGTCCTACCCGGCATATAGTAAAGTCCATTAGCGTTAGGCACTTCCACATATCGAGTATAATCTTCATCGAGTATATTATCCACACCCAAAGACAAAGAAATATAATCCTTAGGTCTTACATTCAAACGAAAATCAAAAACATAGTAGGAAGGAATTTCCTCCGAGTGATTATCAGCCGCGTAATAATCGGTTAAATATCTTCCGCTCAAACGTCCTTCCAAAATATCCTTTTCTAAAGTAAGACTGCCGCTGAATTTTTGCCCGGGAACGCCCTGTGTTCTCTCTTCTCTATCTATATACGAATAGAATACCCTTAATTTTACCCAATCCAGAGGATACACGCCAAGAGAGGTTTCCATACCTTTTTCAACCAATGTGTCGACATTTTCAAATTGGCCGCTCGCGGGAGAGAATCTGATGAAATTATTTGTATTCATACGATAAACAGCGATATCCAGGTCCGCGATATCTGATAATTTCTGCCTTAAACCGATCTCATAACTCATAAGCTCTTCAGAGTTTAAAGAAGGATTTGAAACAGGGAAAAGATATAAATCATTAAAAGAAGGAAGTCTAAAACCTTTACCTATTCTACCCCGTATTCTTGTATTATTATATTTAAGTACAATTCCTCCGTCGTACGAAAAAACCCCCTCCGAATCCTTTACGTAAGTATATCTCATCCCTCCGGAAAGATTTACAAACGTAGTCTTTTGTTCCATATGAACAAACCCTTCATAAACTTTTCTATCCCATTCTCCGTTAGAAATCCAGTTACCGTACTGCTTATAAAATTCAACGCCACCTTGAGTTTTATTCCCTTTCAAAAGTGATAATATAACAGAAGAATTGAACCCATCCGTTTTATCCCTGGACTCCCATCCATCAGAAAATTGATGGTAACCATAAGTCCTGTAGATTTTCGTTT
>CAYYUB010000050.1:0-11615 GCA_964474855.1 uncultured bacterium | reverse complement strand
AATAGGCAATTAACTTTTTCTTTTATTTTTCCTTTTGATTTTATTTCTTCTTTTTGATTCGTTAGACGTTTCGACTATGACAATAACTTACACGGAAAATATAAGTGCTTCAGCTGTTTGATTATTGTTTAACTATTTTTGTAGCACCTGATAGAGCATCGATATTAACCGTTGAATCAAATTTTGCTTGCATAGGTGCTTTATGGGCAGCCTGCGTAAGATTCCAGTGACTGACTGTTACCGGTCCATCGATCAATTCCGGTACGTTATAGTTCATGATATATGTATCATAAAACGTAGGGTTTTTTTGCGGCATTAAAAATGGCTTATACACATTTCCCAGTGTATCAACATAACTAAAATATAATCTGGAACATAGGCCATCTTTTCTTTTACTGGCGAACACAAACCACCGGCTATTGCTCGACCAACTATGATAACTTTCGCTGTGTTCGCTATTGATATTAAGTTTTCGGTACTGTTTTCCTGCGAGATCTAACATGTAAAGGTCACTCGACGGAAAATGTATGGAAAAATATCCGTAATCACTCATACAGAATAATAGATGTTTCCCATCAGGAGAAATTTTTGGGAAAGAAATACTTTTTCCGGTTTCTGCAGCAGTAATAATTGGTTCTACGTCACCCCAATGATTCGTTTCAACATCATAGGAGATACGCATAAGATCATATTTCGATACATTATATCCATCCTTACTTACCCATTCAGGCCCGCTGCAGAAATACAAATACTTACCATCAGGACTCCAATTAGGCAGATTCTCCGTTCGCTTTGTCGAAACTTTCGGAGATGTTGTTATTGTATTTTTTTGTATGTCGTAAACAACCAGGTCAGAAGCTTTATCCCATACATAAATACTCTTATCTTTCCCGGCATGAAACGACTGAACTATTTGATTAACTGAAAAGGCGATATGATTCCCATCAGGATGCCAGGCAGGATAAACACCGGCAGACATTGTATATTCTGTTCCGGTATTAACTTTATTCACTCGGCCGTTTTTAACTAACATCGTCCCCCCATATTTGCCTCTCATGTGAAACATTATATATTGAGGATTATTATTAGAGAAAGAATGACAATTCATGCAGTTCTGTTTGGTGGCTCTATTCGTGAAAATAGCAGATTCATCAAAATTTTCGACATTACGTTGATAAATACCCATTTCACTCCACAACACATATCCCAGATTTATCAATCGATAAGCAACGTGGCTGTCAATTTCCTCTTTCGTAATTTTATTCTCTATCGTGCGAAACTTATTCCACTTGTTATTCTGATCCTTTATATATATATCGATATACAGTTCCTTGCCCCGATTTTCCGATAAAAGACGCTTCCATTTTTTTATCGGGATCATCACAATGTTCTTTTTGGTCTTTATCCGAATATGATCGTTGTCTTTCGTATTCATATAAATGTCGATATAAAATTCCGTTCCTTCTTCCTTAATCTTAAAATTCAAAGGGGCGATGTTCGGAGGAACAGCGATGTCCGCATAGTCCGGATCGATATTGGGTAAACGGTCGATTTCTGTATAGTCTCCGGGAATTAAACCAGAGCAATTTTGTAAGCATAAGAAGATTAAAATAACAATTCCAAAAAAAACGTGAGTTATGGATTTACAAAATATCTTCATCGATTTTTCTCCTTTTTTATTCACGCTTTGTTTTCTCTGGTCTAATATAAAGTATATAATAGTAATATGTATTATAGAATCCTTTCCTCAGAGCTTCTTTTGCTTCTACTTTATTTTTTAATTTAGAACGAATACTATGGAACTGTTCGAATTGCTTAATTGTTTGCGCATTAATACTATAGTCAAACTTAGCACTTTCTGATGGGGATACAGCCCTAATTAACAATAATGCTTCTTCTATATTGCGCGGATATTTTCTATAGCCTAACTTTTTAAATTTATCGAGATGTTCCAGTAAATCCTCAAATCTACAATCAAGTAAATAATATGCCATTAAATATTCAAACGCCATTTTATTGTTTTCATTTTCCTTTAATAGTTTGATTAAATCTTTATCAGAATTTTTGTCGACGGCAATAAAAAAATCGAATTTAGGGATGAGTTTACGTTTTGATTGAATTAAACTGTCAGATTTTATTGATGACTCATTAAAAAGATAGTTCCGGTAATGCTTAACCCATTTTTTATGCAAAATACTCTTGTTAAGAATATCTAAAAATTTTTTTGCAATATCATATTCTTCGAGGATAATGTTGGTCATAGTAATTCTTTTTAGCATTCTTGGATTATATCCAAATTTTGTATGTCCCTCATAAGCCATAACTTGTGCTGCCTTGATATGTCCTAAATCAAAATATAGATCACTGGTAGCTATTGCAACTGGCCTGGGGACGTTTTCAAGAAATAAAACATCCTGTCCTACGATTTGAGGATAATAGAATAGATTATCAAGTAATTGCCCTGTATGATATAATGCTCTATTTACATTAAAAATTATATGAACAGTGTATTCCTCCATTCCCCGGGAAATATTCAAAAGCTCATTCCACCTGCCCTGTTCCGCAAGATAATCAATCTGAAACTTCTTTTTTTCCCGCTGGTCAAAAGAAAATGTTAGTATTAAGACTGCGATGAGTATAATAAGAATCGATTGTGCTGGTATATGATGGAACCTTGCCTGTAATTTATTTTGTTTTTTAACCTTGACTTTGCTATATTTAAAATAAAAGAAAAGAGCTATTTGCAGCACCGGGAAAGAAAGGAAAAACAAATAAGAATATAAATTTAGATTAAAGTTGAAAGGCCACATATAGAATTCAAAAGGCACAATGTAAAGATATGCCTCTTTAATAGTGATCATAAACAAATACCTAGCGGCAATATATGTATATATGAAGTATACGAATGAATTGAGTACTGCATAAATATATTTTCCCCGATCTTTTGAAAAAAGTAATTCGTGTAACACACAAATTACGACGTAAAATAAATATATCCATCCACCCAGAATATAATAAATTAAACATGATAGCGGAATAAAAAATACTTTGTGTCGTTCCGGAATTTTTACGTAAACAAGGAAAAAGATGAGGGCGAATAAGTATTTAACAGTTATTATTAAGGGAAAGTCATAATCATTTTGTATAATTAGCAAGAAAATAACAGGCAGAAAAGAAAGAATTAAGGAGTATTTGAAATCTCCGATTTTTTTAATAAACTTGTAAATAAAAATAAAAATAGATAAGATGAGAGCCGAAAGGAAGAAAGCTCCAAGTAAATTAAAATAGAAAAACTGAAAAAAGAATTGAGTAATCAACTCTACCACTCCTCCGGGATACAGTAGAAATTCTTTCAAGTAAGTTTTATCGAAGAGGAATATGGGCTGGAAATTATGATAATATAAGGATGAATCAAAAGCTAAAAGATAATAAAAAAACAAAAACAAAAAGAAAACCAGGAAATAAAAATTTGTATTACGTATTGTTTCTTTTGATCTCATAATTTTCTCAATTCAAAAAATGTTTCATAAAACCGTAAATGAAAATAATAGATATGATTATATTCATTAAGCCCATGCTTTTAATTTTATTACGTCTAACATAGTTTATGCATCCTAATGAATTCGGCAAAACCATCTTTAGTTGTCGTCTAAACCAACATGGGTTTTTACTACTATGGGCGACTAAGTTTTTTCAATAAGTTAGGTATCATATCTTCCCCAAAGTTGTCTTGCCTATAAGCATCTCCCATTCCCTTCTTAACAATAAGGCCAAAGGTGAGCATATCGACGTAACTACCATATTAGAATTATAATAGAAATCCAATCTCTGTCAATATAAGAATTTTAGCGCCAGCAATAACAGTGTTTGACCTTCTTTGAAAAACACCTATAGCTTGGTTTAATTTTTCTTTACTTAGCCTCATTTTTAATTCAATTTAATCAAACGTCTTTTTGTAACTTTTCTCTTTTGATTTTTTTCAAACACAAGGTACACCCCTATTGAAAAGTAAACTTTCTGACGGGGCAGGCAAAGGGTGTTGCGGAAGACCCTAAGGGGCTGAAGCTGACCGACTGTGACTGTTGGGGTTGGGTCAAGACGGCTTGCGCTTGCGTACGCAAGCAAGTCTAAGGCTCGTGTCCGAGCGATAGCGAGGGCGAAGCCAAAGACAGCCCGCGTTGCGGGCGGCAAGCCGTATGGGTGGGGGGATGGAGTCCATTTTTCAAGTCGTCTGAAAGATAGTGTTTTCAAATGTCAGGCGGAGAGTTCGAAGATTGTACGGAGTGAGCAGCCATTCTTTACGATTTTTCGAACACCAATTACCACCTGCGCTCCACCGCACACCCAACCCATGCTCGTCCGCCTCGCACGAGGGCGCTTGTCTTGACATTTATCTATTTATTTATTAAAATTAATAAAAAAGAGACCTTAAAAGGTTTATTTAGAAATTACAGAGGGGATTATCTTGTAATCTCGAAACTCAAAATTATATAAAGGAGAATGAGATTCATGACATATAAGTTTAAAGAAAAAAACTTATCAATAATTATTTTTTGTTGTTTAATATGTTTATTCTTCTCCTTTGAAGCCTTATCTCAGGAAGAACATCCCTTGCCTTTTGTGGCAAACTGGGAGGATGGCCATAATAATTACCTAAAGGGTTTTAGTCCAGGGTGGCAGATGGACATGATCGAAAAAGGACATCATATATTATTGCAATTTACCTATAACGTTGGTTATGGTGATTGGTTTATTAATACTTACCTGGATGATTATTTTGAAGAACCGATTAAAAAAGCAGCCAGGTATGGTATTCCACTAGTGATCAAAACCTCTCAACCTGAAGGGATGCTCTATAGTAATGATGGTCCGTGGAGAAACCTTCCTGCGGATTCGAACCCCAATCTTGTAGATACTAATGGAGTTGCTCATGGAGTAGTCTCTCCCTGTGGAACCATCGAACCCTGGAACACAGTAGGCGAGTGCTGGGTCAATACTTCTCTCTTGGCTGGCTTAGGGTTCACCCCTCGAACCTGGTGGGACGATCCTCTACTGTCTCGTTTTGAAAATTGGTATCCTGATCCTCCTTTTGTAATCTGGCTTTCCAATAACGAAGCAAGTGATATGGACTGTGAGGATATAGATGCAGATATCAGATTTCGGGATGCGTACAGCGGCGATCCGGATTACGACAGCTGGCAGTTCAGGAATGAGATAATCGGAGGAAACACAGACCTTACAAATCCGGGAGCCGGCGGATACGAAACCGGCCATGGATATATTCCAAGATACAATGCTATGTTTGATGGGATGAGAAATCAATTAGATGAATGGGCGGATAAAATTAAATTTGTTGGTTATGGGGGCAATCTTGAATGCTTTGCCAGATGGACTGGCTGGGTTGAATATATACCTGCTCCTATTCCCGGAAGGTTTTCCACAATACCTCATATATGGGATGGCGTTTCTCCTTCTTATTATGTTAATGAATGGCAGAGAAATTGGGATTTCACAGGGTACGCACCACAATTAGAATTAATGAATCTCCCGTTCCAAAAAGATTATTGCAAGGGAGTCAACTCTGACTTCTGGTGGGAAATATCTACCTGGTTCGATCCCGAATTTGTAGATAGTTTCAGGAATGCGGGTCAGGTGGTTAATTCCGAGAGATATGAAGGTTATATAAAGTGGAGTATGTGGTTGACAAGACCGAGGGCTGTGCGGGATTTCAAGTATTCAACTGATACCCTGGAAGAGTCCTGGGAGTGGTATGAATCCATAGTAGACGCAGTCGATGAAGTGCATTTAAACACTGTTCTGGAACAATTCTGGAAATACAGCGAACCGGTCCTTTTAACAGATATTCTGCATCCCTGGAGAGATAGGGATGAGTTCTGGCCTGAATTATTCTATAACGGTAACGAAAGAATGAGATGGTACCAGTTGCCCAATGATACAACTTACACACCTATTCCCAGTGATGACTGGAGTTCAATTCATGATAAAATTTATGCGGTCTGGATAATGGCCAACGTTATGGGAACATTTCCCGAAAGAGAGTGGTTAATATACGCACACGCAACACTGGACTCAGCAGTAGAAGTTACGGCTCAATTACCCGAATACGGAGATATTAGCCTCACAGTAAAACGCGGAGGAACTTACTACCTGGTGAGAGAATCAGGCTCGGATGAATACATAGAAACAGAACCCGGCGTAAGGGCAGCAGAACACGACGATATTGAACTGGAAGTGGGAGAAGGACATAGATTTAACGGTGTTTATTCGACTGCCTATAAATGTAATATTACGAACTACTCCTGGGATTTTGATGACGGGGCAACCTCAGACAGTATAGCTACCAATCACTCCTTCTCGGAAGACGGAATCTATGAAGTTGAACTTACGGTAACCTCCGACAGCGGAACGGTCGATTCAGATACTATTACGGTTACTGTTGGCAGCGGAGGAATAACTCCAGGTACATTTTCTTTTTCTGTTAACTCTATAGCAAGAGAAAACGCTTTATTTAAAATCTATCTTCCCGAAAAGGATAAGATTTCTCTGCATATATACGACGTATTAGGTCGTCTCGTATCCAGTCCTCTAAGCGGAGAATATCCTGAGGGTGTGTATGAAGAGAAATTTTTTCCTGCGATAAAGGGAATATATTTCTATAAATTTGAGTCCTCTTATAAAAAAGCTAAAGGTAAGATTATAATATTTTGAGAGCAGGTATTTACCTTCGTACGAAGTATACAACAATCTCACTGGTCAGGTAATGTTATAATCTCCAAAGTCCCTACTCGAAAAATTCAAAAACAATAAAACTTTCGAATTTTGTTTTAAAAAATAGGCAATTAACTTTTTCTTTTATTTTTTTTAAGTAAGTTATCATAAAAAAAAACAACCAAGCAAGAAACACAAGGAGAAGCCTTTTTCTTGTGTTCGAGATTTTCGATTTCCTTCCGTAAGGAAGGAAATCTTTCAATCCCCACTTCCGCTAGTCTTATGAACTGCTTGATCTTTCTGCTTTATCTAATTAAAATCATTTTCTTTGTCACGACAAACTCGGGATCTTTTGTTTTAATTATATAGAAATACATTCCATTAGCCAAACGCGAAGCGTCAAATGTTACGGAATGCATTCCCCGAGAAAACTCTCTTTCTGCAAGAACGGCTACTTCTTGACCGAGAAGACTGTAAACCTTTAAGGAAACAAAAGAATTATTATTAGGAACTCCGAATCTAATAGTCGTAGATAGGACAAAGGGATTTGGATAGTTTTGCTCTAAAACATAGTTCCTTGGAATTCGGGAAGAGGACGACTCCTCAATTGATGAAAGAGAATCACCTTCAATTAAAAACTTCAGCCATTGTAAACGAAGAAGAGGATCTGTTCCATCTCCCGTAAATTTCAAATATACATCGTGCCTGCCTGCTACTGAGTCCACATCTGATGTGAATACCTCAAAGGTTTCCCAGTCGCCGGTACTGCTAACACTGCATTCGGCAATTTTACTACCGGTATCAATAGAATCAAGCCATACTTCAACGACACCACCGGAAGCGGCACTTGAAGCTACTACTGCGAATGAATCAGGACTTTTCGGATATTCAGCGTTGCCACCAAATTCAACCCCCGCGTACAGCGCCCAGTCATCGTTTTGGATATCACTCAAATAGTTACTCGCAGCGCTTACCCCAAATCTATTAGCAGGATATCGCGCGTCAATCTTTGTATAAGCATCCCGATAAATATAAAGGTCAAAAAAGGCTCGCTTACCTTCAACGTAAAGCCCCTGTTGGCTTCCGGTAAAATCATTAAACGAAGTTTGTTCTCTATCCAAGGATAAAGCGTTGATAGGTTCGCCAATCTGACTCCAAGTTAACCCATCGGAACTGTAAAACCCGGATATCATATGATTATCTCGAAGTAACTTAAACCAAACTGTGTCACCAATCGTATTTTCTACTTCGTATGAAATGTCCTGAAAACTAAATGCCAACACGTTTTCACTTTCGCTATTTACCGTGCTAAACACTTTAGCATAATGTGTCTCAGGTCCGTTAATTATCCATAAACCGGCTTCATCCGAAGTAGATTCCGGCTCGAAATCAACTTTTGCGATCAAAGAATAACTGTGTTCTCCATCATTTTGTATAACCGTATTTTCTTCAGTGCCCCTAGGTGACAGGCGTAACCATCCCGGACGGTCGGTAAGAGAATGTAAAGAATCAGGCGTATAACCTAAAAATGACCATTCGGGTTTCAACTCTGTAGAATCAAAAAAATCGGATTTTGGTACCATCCAGGGTATACCGCCGCTGGGAAGAGCGGGAGCCTGAACAGCAGAACTTGGCGGATATTGTATGCTGGGAAAATCTTCAGCATCGTACGTTAACTGGCAGAGTAAACCCTGACGTCCTTGCGCATACCAACTAGTACCGGCATAGTAACTGTGCGCAATGGTCCAGCTTGTGCTGTCATCGAGCATGACTACCGGCGAAATATGATTAGGTCTGTTAAAAGTACCAGGGGAGCCGGTAAACATATTACTTGAACTTGCCACAACCGTCCAATCCGACTCATCGTCGGTTAAGGTATCACTGCGCATTACATATTGTCGACCATACAGATGCTCCGCAAAACTGTAATAGTAGTAGTCTTTGCACTTCCACATAACTGGCCCTTCCGCCCAACCGTACGCAGAATCCGCGTTAAGCCAGGTCAAATCAAGTATCTCACCGGTAGGCTGACCATCCATTCCCAATTCCACGATATGATTATTTACCTGCCAGTATTTAGTGAGTAGATACCATTTGCCGGTTTCATCGTCAATAAAAATGGAATTATCTACACCTAAATCCGTCATACTATCCGGAACTTGTATTTCGGTTGGGCTGCTCCATGGGCCTTCCGGCTGATTCGCTGTAACGAAATACATAGTGCCGCCAGGCCCTGGCCCTTTTCCAAAGAAGTGCCAGTAGATTCCGTTATACAAAACCATATGGCCACCCCAAATACCAGCACTGGCACTATCTCCATACTCGGACCAAGAAGCTGAAACCGGCTGGCTGATTACTTCCCAATGAACCATGTCAGTAGAACGATAAATTTTTGGTGTGGGGTTGAACGAAGAACCAGATGTATAAAAGTATCCGCCAATTTTCGTTAATGTAGGGTCAGGATGGTCTCCGGGAATAATGGGATTGACATAGGTTTGAAAAGACGGAGATTGTGCGTATCCATAGTATCCCAAAAATAAACAAAGACTAAGTACTATAAATAATTTTTTCATTTTTCCCCTCCTAGTTTTGTTATGATATCTCATTTTACAAGTAACAATTTCTTTATACCAGTAAAAGAGCCAGCTGTTAATCTGTAGAAATATACACCTGTCGGCAAGTTCGAAGCCTTCCACTCTACTTTATGATAACCTGCTTCCTTCTTTCCCCTCTCCAATACTGCTATCTCTTGCCCTAACGCATTGTATACCTTTAAATCTACTTTCTCATCCTTAGGCAATTCATACTCTATAAACGTCACTGAAGTAAATGGATTAGGATAATTCTGCATCAAACGATAACTTCTCGGCTCCTCCGGTATTCCCGTTACACTTGAGGCTGTAATAACAAATCCGCCATAAGGGTACATAGTTATGTTAACCGGGCTGGAAAGATCGATGTTTCTTTCAATTAAGAATTGTGTATTGACCGAATCGGTTATTATCACCCGCTCGGTAGTATCGCTCAGGAAAGAAAGATTTAAGGTTAGGGTACGTGTGGTGTTTTCTCCATTAATGCCTGCTATATACCACACGTCGCCTGTTTTTCTGGCCAACACGACAAATTTTCCCGGGAAACCGTCAATAAATTTCGTGTCATCCCATCTATCCGGTAAATTACTCATATATTTTATTACAAAATCCCTTTGCGATGCCATTCCTGAGGGGGTTTCCGCTATATGTTGGATGCCGGAAGTAAAAAGGACCGATAAGGCTATTTCAAAACCACCCGTAGTTCTGCGTGTTATATTAGGTATGCCCGAGAAGTTTACAGGCGTAAAATCCATAGGATCGAACAAGTTTCTTGTGAATGGAATAGTCGCGCAATGTGAAGGTTGTTGATCAGCGTCGTACTGATCAAAGGTCACGTACTCCTCACCCTTAACGGCTTCCATACTCACTAAATTAGGATAGGTCCTATACCAACCTCTTGGAAAAGTGCATCCATGAAAGTTTACAGCAAGATTGTATTTCGCGGCATCTTTTAAGATATCAATATAATACTTCATCATGGATTGTCCATCACCGGCAAGAAAATCGACTTTAATGCCGCCAATATCCATATCTTGCAGTATTTGGAACTCGGCATTTCTTGACCCGGTGGTAAGCATTTTATCGCGAGGTGTTTGGGGAGTAGTATTCCAATCTCCTGCAGAATTATACCACAATAAAATTTTTACATTTTTGGTTTCGGCATAATCGGCAAGTTGTTGTATCTGTGTGTAACCAATCTGTGAATCCCATAAAGCATCAATGAGACAATACTTCCAATTCATTGAAGCTGCAAAATCAATGAACTGGCGCTGAGTATTATAAACAGTTGCACCGTCTTTTAGAATGACCCAACTCCAGGATGCAACACCGGGCTCCAGCCACGACGAAACATCGTACCTGGCCGGTATGGCTAAATCGGTCCCCAGTGTTGATTCGACCAGCGTTGCCATGCTGTCGGATACTGCTATTATACGCCAGGGGGTGCTCCAGGGCAAAACCGATTCAGGCAAAACCGGTTCACCGGTTCTTCCTTCTGTTGCCTGGGGAAATTGAACTGTATATTCACCGTCAGGCGATAGCTGGCTTAAACGTGAACCGCAATAACTCGTATCGACCGCGGTTTCTGTGATGCTAATCCAGAAGTCCCCGGATTTAAAAAGCGCAGGCAGTACCCATCCTGCACTATTTGGGGCTGATGTCCCAACAGCGATATCTTTGTAATAGTGCTCCTCAAATGATGGTTGTGTATTGCACCATCCTGTTCGGGAATTCTGACATGGTTGAAGAAATGCCCTTGCAGAAAGATTAAAGTGATAGGATGTTGCTTCATTTAAAATTCTTATTGTGGTATCTGTCTCTCCCGGGAAATGGTACCTAAAAGCTACACCATCGTCCGATACCTGAAAAATGATATTCATGGGTTTTGTATTTGAATTTTTCAAATAAAAAACACGCTTGTTGCCTGTATAGCTGCAATTTAACCGTTTGCCATGCAGTAGTGTATAGTTGTCTGTAACTATGGTTTCATTTGATGCCGAATCAAGTGTAAGATTAGTTGAAAAGTCATCGTCACTCCTTACAATTCCTAATTTTGACTGCTTTAGGATTGTCGAATCAGAATGAGAAACCGAATAAACAGGTTCGCCTGCAGGAGTAAGCGAGAAAATTACAGAAACCTTGTCATTCGGACTTTTCAAAGTATCATCCCCAAAGCAGCATACAGGATAATTAATGAAAGTTACTATTAAAAAAACAATCATTAGAAATTTAAAATTTTTTATTTTATCTCCTTTCATTTTTTCCTCCTCGTATTGTTATGATATATCATTTAAA
>CAYYUB010000049.1:0-11815 GCA_964474855.1 uncultured bacterium | reverse complement strand
AATTAAACCTCCAAACACTAATACTAAATGTTTAAAATTCATACTTATCTCCTTATCTAACTTATTATAATTATCTTTGTTAATTATGAAATCATTAATATGTATATTCCCCTTCCTTTCTTCAAATCTTCAAAGATTCCCTTCCTTAATACCTAGATTCCGAAAGGAAGGAACACTCAAACAAATTTATTTTTATCCCATGTTAAGAAAGCTTTAGTTTTTAGCAATAATTTAAACTTAAATTCCCTCAAGGTTAACCTCCTGTTTAACAAATATAAACACTTTGGTTAAATCAAATAACTGCTTAATTTATCTTAAATAATGTGTATGCACTTATAGAGGTTTTTACAATAGGGATTTTTACAATAAAGTCAAGAGACCTATTTCCTTATTTTCTTATAAGCAAATGGATGATTTATTCTGCCGTTTTTTATCCGCGTCGCTTTTCAATATTTTTCGAATCTAAGGTTAAGAGGTGTAGGGTTTTGAAACGATACAGTAGAAATTAGTTTTTTCGTGTTTCTTTAAACACGAATTTAAAAGGGAGTGTGGAATTTAGTGTATTTTGTGTATTTCATGGTTAAATAAATTGTTTTTATTATCTATGGTTCTCGATGGTAAAAAATTGGAGGTAGTGGGCTTGGGAGTAAACTTGACTTCGGGGTGAAAAGATATAATATTATAGACATGAGCAAAATGGTCAAACAAAAAATTATAATTCTTTATTTGATATTTTCTATAATTAATCTATATGCCCAACCTAGGATACAGTTTGAAAGTAAGGAAATCGAATTCGGCAAAATGGGACAAAAGAAAAGCAAGGTTAAAACTGTTTTTTTTAGGAATGTCGGAAATGATGAATTGGAGATAATAAGAATACGATCCTCATGTAACTGTACTGTTGGAAAATTGGATATTAAAGATCGTAAAATTCCCCCCGGCGGCACAGGAAAGATCAAGGTCACATTTAATTCCCACCTGTACAGAGGTAGCGTTTCAAGGTCCTTATTTATTGAGACAAACGATCCGGAAAACAGTACAGTCATCCTAGAGATTAAAGCAGATGTCAAAGGTCCCCCTCCAGCTCCCCCAATCCAAATTTATTTCTTTTATTCGGATGATTGCGAAGAGTGCGCTTCTGTTAAAGAAAAAATATTGAATCCGCTTAGGAGAACATACAATGTAAGAGTCAGATCGTTTGATATATCGGAACCGGTTAACTACGAATATCTACTTTCCATAGAAGAGAAACACAACGACCCAAAAAATGACATACCAATTATAGTTATTGGTAAATACATTCTTGGGGGCGTAAACGAGATTAAAAATGGACTTAAAGATAGAATAATACAATATAAGGACTCAGGATGCGACTTTCCCGAATTAACCACAGACGACATTCCTCCTCTTGGTTCTTTCGAGAGAATAGAAATTGCTTATTTCTATGATAATAAATGTAAAGTTTGTGAGAGAATAAATTACGAGGTTATTTTTTTAGAAAGAGATTATCCTAATGTAACAGTCGCGAAATACAATATCAGCGACATAGAAGATGCAAAAACAAATGAAGCATTCTGTGAAGTTTTTAATGTTCCGGAAAATAAGAGACTAAAGACTCCCATGCTTTTTATCGGCAAGGATTATCTGATAGGTGAAGATTTTAAAAAAGCTTCCTTAAGCAAATTTGTAGATAAATATGTAAATGAAGACACCAGAATACCCTGGGATGAGATATTCGAACTAAGAGACAAAGCGGAAGAGAATATACAAAAGAGATTTAAGAATAAAACAGAGGGGCCTGGTCTTGATTTTTGAATCTCTAGGATTCTCCGAATCAGTTAATTAGTAAATTTGTGAATTAGTTGATTAGTAACAAAAACAGCCGACCGCTAACGGCTAAAAAATTCCTTGACATTCAGTTTCATTTTCTGTATAATTTTATATAGGAGGTATCATGAGAAATATTAACATATTATTAGTAGTTTTTTTACTTTTATCTCTATTAAGTTGTAACAGTAATCGACCTCCTGCTACTCCCGATTTACCTTTCGGCCCTTCTGGCGGAATGAAAGATGAGGAACTTACCTTCGGTGTTTGCGCAACCGACCCCGATGGCGATGATATAGCTTATGAGTTTGACTGGGGTGATGGTAGTTCTTTCACGTTAAGTGATTATTCCCCGAGCGGCGATTCGGTGTATGAAAATCATACCTATACAACAAAAGGAATTTATGAAATAACTGTGAGAGCTAGAGATAACGAAGACCTTACCTCAGATTGGTCTTCACCTCTAACAGTTCCTATCGATACTGTTCCTTTCTATATTTTTGTTTCTAGCGATACAATACAGACTGATGAGGAAATTTTTGATATTTTAATAGAAGGGGATAGTTGTTTTTTACTTACTGTAGATGGTGATATACTGGAGGTATCAGATAATGGAGAGACGAGTGTTTTTGACACGAATAACATTAAGGGATTTTATGAAACGAAATTAAACGGCACACTTCCAAAGGATTATGATTTTGAGTATTATATGTATTTCTGCGAAGGTGACAATATTTATTATGCCTGTTACTTTGATTGGTCCTGGTCGAGCCGAATAATAAAAATAGATCCACAAACTGGAGACGAAGACTTTTTTCGTTACTTAACAGGCATCCCCAGTGGTACTTTTTATAAAAATGGAACTTTATGGTATTTAGGCAATCGTGGCGGGTTGGGGCGGAGTATAATAAGAAGTTTTGATGGAGAAACGGGTACGATATTATTTGGTTTATACGATGTTCTCGTGCTGGACGCTAAAGGATTATCAATCGATGAGGATAATATTTTCACCACTTATGAAAATGAATCTCATTCACTAATCCGTTTCAGAATTATATATTAATTAGCGGAGTAAACAAATCCAGACCTTGAAATGTGAAAAGAGGTAGTTAGAAGTTAGAATAAACAAAAAAGTTATTCGTGCAATTTGTGTGATTTGTTGTTAAAAAAACTTCGTGTCTTAGTGGCTAAAAAATTCCTTGACAATGCAATTAAAGTTTCGAGTTTAGAGTTTCGGGTTCAACTTTGTTAGTGCGTTAGTGCGTTGGTGCGTTTTTTTACGGACCAACGGTCCAACCGACCCACAGACCAACGATTCAAAAGCTTTATGCTCTTTTTGTTTCAATTCTTTTCAGTTTTGACTTTGGACTCTTACGTGCGTTTAGTGGTTCAAAACTCCCTTCAGCCTTGACAAAACAAACCAGCGCATTATAATCATAAAATAATGAACGGGGCCCGTAGCTCAGATGGTTAGAGCGGCTGACTCATAATCAGTAGGTCGTGGGTTCGATACCTACCGGGCCCATAATTAAAAAGATGAAAAGCATAAATTTAAATTTTAAAGGGCGAATAGCTCAGTTGGTTAGAGCGCCGGTCTCACATACCGGAGGTCAGGGGTTCAAATCCCTTTTCGCCCAGAATGTGCACGAGAGTGCACTTTTTTTATTTATAGGGAGGGTTCATGGAAACTGCTGAAAAGATGAAAATCCTTATGGAAATATATGGGAAAGATAAGGAAGTCGACAGAATCAAAAATTTAGAAATTAGAGTTCCTAAACAAATCGAAGAACTTGAAAATAAAATCAACGATTATAAAAACAAGTTTGATAAAGAAAAAGAAACCTTCGATAAGACTGACGAGAAAAGAAAAGAGTTAGAAAAAATTATTGAAGAAAAAAAAATAAATATTGAAAATTTCAACAGGAGAAAAAAAGAGAGTCATACTAATGAAGAATTTGTTATCCTGAAACAGGAAATTGACAAAACCGAAGAAATCATTTCGAAAACCGAAGATGAATTGTTAGAAGTCTATTTCGAAAAAGACGAAGAAAAAAAGAAAGTCGATGAAGCAAAAAACATCATGGAAGAAAAGGTAAAAGAATTAGAAAAAGAGAAAAAAGCTTTAAAAAAAGAACTTGATGGCTCAAAAGAGGATTTGATTATAAGGGAAGATGAAAGAAAAAGAATAGCTGCAAGACTTAAGGATGAAAATTTACTGCGGAAATACAACCGAATAAAGGAATCTCGCGGAACCGGAGCCTCAATCCTAGAAATTTCCGAATGTGCCGAGTGTCATTCAACCATACCCCCTCAATTGTTTGCGGAAGTCAGAAAGGGAAATAGAATAATTGCCTGTCAATCCTGTGGGAGAATCCTGATTTATAAATGGATAGAATAATTAAAGTTTACATAGACGGGGCGTCAAAAGGCAACCCCGGACCCTCCGGCATAGGTGTTTTAATTCTAGACGAGCAGGAAAACGAAATCAAAAGAATATCCGAAAGAATAGACGACACAACCAACAATGTAGCCGAGTATAAAGCTTTACTTAGAGCAATTATAGAATGTAAAAAATCAAGTTTTTCATCAGTGCATTTTTTTACCGATAGTCAGTTGCTGGCACGCCAAATCAACGGAATGTACAAAATAAAAGACGAGAAACTTAAATCATTATATGTAAAAACTAAAGGAAAATTATTAGGTTTAAAAAATTGGAGAATTACTCATATTCCAAGAGATAAAAATACTGTTGCAGATAAATTAGCAAACGAGTCATTTAAAAAAGTTAAGAACAAATGATTTTTATTCTATTATCTTTTTTTTCGGCTCCGCTTAAAGGGAGCGGAGAAACGTTTGTTGGATACTATCCCACGAGTGACACTATATATAACACAGATGTCTCAATTGGGATGAGAACTTACCTGATTAGAATTAAAGGGGAAACCGATTTTTTTGCGCAATATTCTTCTTATCTTGAGATGGCCCAGCAAGAAGGAAAAGTGATTTTTGACCCGGCTTTTTCCTCTTATTCAATAATTCTCGGTTTTCAGTATTCAAAAACTTTCTATTTTTCTTTTTATTTAGACCACTGGTGCAGACACTTAATCGATAGAGAACTTGAGGGTGGGAAGGTCGTTTTTAATGCGCTGAACTTTGTGTTTTCTAACATAAAGGATCCAGCTTATCGTTTTTCGGAGGATTTTTATTTCAGTGGCAACTACATATTCTATCCACAGGGTATCTTTGTTGACTGGCTCAATTCAAGACCCTATTATAGACATCAATTGATAATCGAGGCAGGAAAAAAGTTCAATTCTTTCAGCCAGGGTTCTATAAAATTAGAATATACTCTCTCAAACGATAATCCAAGACAAGTTTATTACCTTATATGTCCTGAAATCAACTTTTTTAAAAAGGGAAAAAACAGAACCTTTTACTCTTTTTTTAAATATTATTTGAAAGCCAAGGGACCGCTGCGTTCTCCCGAGCAAAAACTGTTCTTTGGTATCGGATATTCTTTTTATACCCCTCGCAAATCGAACCCGTAATTATATTATCTTTCGCATGTTTGCTTTTGGAATATCTACTACTATATCGAATGATAAAGATGTCTTTGCCGCCGTAGACATAATAGAAAAAAGTTCCTTTAAATTTGTGGAAATCAGGTGTGAAAAGGGACATTTTAATTATGAGGATAAGGGAGAAATCAAGAAATTGAAAACGATGCTAAGGAAAACCTCTCTATCCGGGATTTCCCTACATCCTCCAATTTGGGTTGACATCGCAAACACTGAAGAATGGATGAGAATGAAATCTCTTAGAGAAGTAGAAAAAGTAATCCTAGTTGCAAAAAGATTAAATATTCGCAAGGTTATTCTCCACCCGGGAAAAAGCATTGGAGATATCGAAGAAGCTTTTACCAGCTTAGCCGAGTTAATCGACTTTGCGAATGAATGGGACACCAGGATAATATTAGAAAACACCTTTCCTGACGATTTCGGTTCCCGTATCAATGAATTACAGATTATATCCGACAAATTCAACTTACCTATATGTGTCGACACCTCTCATGCCAGCGCAAAAGAAAACATATTAAATAAATTTCTTGATATATTTGATAGCAAAATAGAACATTTTCATTTATCCGATTCCATGATGAGAGGAAGTGATGATCATCTTATTCCCTATGAAGGAAAAATAGTCTGGGAACCGGTTATAGAGTTTATGGCGGCTCATGAAGGAATCGCGATATTCGAAATTCTTCCTATGATAAGTTCTGATATAATAGAAAATTTGGAGAAAATTAAAAGTCAATGGGAAAATAAGAAAATTTGCCCTTGACCTTTTGTTTTTTTTTATTACTTTTCTGTTGTTATTAATTAAATTTTAAATGCCGGAGGATTTAGATGGTTGTAGAGTGCCCTAAATGTAAGACTAAATATGAAGTGGCAGACATAGATGTTCCTTCTGGAGGGGGTGCAGTTAAATGTCTTGAGTGTTCCAATGTATTTACTATTTACAAAGATCCTCTTGATATAGAGCTTACTCCTTTTAGAGAAAACGAATTCGAACCAAGTGTAAGCGAAGTAAAAGAAATTTTCAGAAGAAACATTGGGTCTGAAAAAGAGGCACCTATTTTGGAAGCATCTTTTACCGATACACCGGTTGCAGAAAAACCAGTTGTAGAGACACCAATTGTAGAGACACCAATTGTAGAGAAACCGGTTGTGGAGAAACCTTCTTTCCCGGATGATCCTGAAAAAAATCGAAAACACAAGAAAGCAGAAAGATTGGGAAGATCTCTTGTGAAGGACATTTATCTTTACCACAAAGATAAAGTTGAGCAGGGAAGAAGGGATGGGAATTTGGTTGCTCTTCTTGGAGAGGAAATAAAAAAATCCTGGCGGTATTACAAAAAACAGGTAGACCCGGAAGTTTTAAATGAAAGAAATTATTTCAAAGATGCTTTGAATGAAATTATAGCAGCGGGAAAAGAAGTATTCAAGTAATTTTAAAACACGACTAACAATCCATCATGACTTAGGAGGTTGTAAGTGAAAAATCTAAAATGGAAATGGTTTTTTATTTTCGTTGTTGTAGCTATTTCGATATGGCAATTACATTATTCTTTTTTGTTCTTTTCGAAAGATAAAGAAGAATTCAGTAGCCTTCCCCCAGCCAAACAAAAGATAATTAAATCTCGCGCTCTACATCTGGGTTTGGATCTTCAAGGAGGAATGCATCTCGTTATGGAAATCGACAAAACCAAACTAAAACAAGAGGAGCTTAAAGGCGCTGTTAATAGGGCTCTTGAAATACTCCGAAATAGAATTGATGAATTGGGAGTAACAGAACCTCAAATAGTAAAACAGGGTACTGATCGCATAATGGTCCAACTTCCAGGAGTGGTTGACCGTGATAGAGCGAGAGAAATTATCGGAAAAACAGCCCTACTTGAATTTAAATTGGTACGAGAGCCAGGCGAGATGCAAGATATATTGAATCGGATAAACAACACTCTTAAAACTGTAAAAGGAGATACTTTTGACATATTTAGTTATTTTCCTCCTACAGCCAGGGCTTACGGTATCCTTTCTCCATATAAATCCTACATCGAGGATATTTTAGACCTCCCCCAACTTAAGGACCAAATACCTTTTGGAGATACTATACAGTGGGGTAAAGAAGTCGTTCTTGAGGGATATAAATATTATCCTCTTTATATTCTAAAGAAAAACCCTCTCCTGACCGGAAATGCAATCTTTGACGCGACCCTTGGAGTAGGAACTCAACATGACCCTATAGGATATAGAATTGATCTTACTATGACAAAAGAATCAAGAAAAAAATGGGCTCAAATTACCGGCGCGAATATAGATAGACGGATAGCTATTGTTCTGGATGGTACAGTTCAATCCGCACCAGTTGTACGGGAAAGAATCCCAAACGGTAAATCACAAATAACTATGGGTGATGCAACGATGGAAGAGGCAAAAACACTGGCAATTATTCTTAAAGCCGGTGCCCTACCTGCCCCTCTTAAAATCATAGAGGAACGTTCAATTGGAGCATCTCTTGGAAACGACTCGATTAGAGCCGGAATACGTTCTTTAATTCTTGGCTCATTACTTGTCTTCATCTTTATCATTGTTTACTACTTGAAGGGCGGACTGGTAGCTATCCTGGCTTTGATTTTGAATTTAATATTCTTATTGGCAGTTCTTTCGGGACTCAGGGCAACGTTAACTCTGCCGGGTATTGCAGGTATAGTCTTGACAATTGGTGCAGCAATAGACGCAAATGTTTTAATTTTTGAGAGAATACGCGAAGAATTGAAATCCGGGAAAACAATAAGGACAGCAATAGTAAGCGGATATCAGAAAGTCTTCTCTACTATTTTGGATGCCAACACGACAACTTTTATTGCCGCTATCATATTATTCTACTTTGGCACTGGCGCCATAAAAGGATTTGCCGTAACGCTGTCTATTGGGCTTGCCGCAAGTTTTTTTACTGCCATCTTTATAACACGAAATCTCTTTGAGTTCTGGATTTTAAGAGGACTGAAAAGTCTGCCAATGTTGAGCATCTTTAAAAATCCGAATTATGATTTCTTAAAGGTAAAAAAAATTACCTATATTTTTTCAGGCGTACTTATCTTAAGCGGTTTAATTTCACTTACAGTGCATCGTGGACTCAAATACGGTGTCGACTTTACAGGAGGTTACATTCTAGACGTACAATTCGAAGGAGAGTCTGTTTCCTCCGAGGAGATGAGAGCCGCTCTCTCTAAAATTGGCTTCGACAAAGCAACGATACAGAAGGAGAGAGAAGCGAATCTTTTCATGATAAAGGTACAGGAGAGCGATGAGAATTCACTAAATAAACTTAAGAGTGACTTAAAAGAGAATTTCTCCGATAGAAAAATTGATTTCCCGAGGCAGGAGCTTGTCGGTCCTACAGTTTCGAAAGGTCTTCAGACAAGAGCTATCTGGGTAGTTTTATTGGGTATGTTAGGAATTCTGATTTACGTTTCGATCCGGTTTACTTATCGCTTTGGGGTTGCAGCTGTTATAGCTCTCGTTCACGATCTTCTGGCAACAGTAGCGATACTTTCAATGGCTAACGTAGAGTTCAGTATTCCGATAATTGCCGGACTCTTAACTATACTCGGTTATTCAATAAATGATTCTATTGTTATTTCGGATAGAATAAGAGAAAACACAAAATTGATGAGAGGTAAGCCTTTCCCGGAAATCATAAATTCATCCTTAAACCAGACGTTGGCGAGGACAATAATAACCTCTCTTACCACGCTACTTGTACTTATATCTCTATTTTTCCTCGGCGGGAGAATACTACATGGTTTTTCTTTAACACTGCTTGTCGGAGTCGTAATTGGTACTTATTCATCGATTTATATAGTTGCACCTATAGTGGTTGAATGGGAGAAAAAGGCCCCTTCGAAGAAGAGATAATGGACAAAACAAGACATTTCAAAACAGGAGAAGTTTTAATCTCAGAAGGCGATATACCGAAAGAAATGTTCTTGATTAGACAGGGAAGAGTAAGGATAACAAAGAAAGGGAAATGGGTAACCGATTTGAAAACAGGAGATTTTTTAGGTGAAATGGGCGCACTGGATAGACACCCACGAAGTGCGACAGCCATAGCTATTGAAGATACAACGGTTTCCGTTCTGGAAGTCGTCGAACTGGAGGAAAAATTGCAGGAAACTCCAATGCTTTACAATCTTGTTAAATCCTTAATTAAAAGATTAAGGGAAACCAACAGGAAATTATATTCGGAAGATGAGACTGGGCGTTAACGTTGATCATGTGGCAACTGTAAGAGAAACTCGCGGAGTAACTTATCCCGACCCGGTAGAGGCAGCCCTTTTGGCTGAATCTTCCGGGGCAGACGGCATAACCTGTCATATTAGAGTAGATAGAAGACATATAAAAGAAAGAGATATAAGAATATTAAAAGATGTTGTAAAGACTCACCTTAATGTAGAATGTTCTCTGGATAAAGAAATCGGAGCTTTTCTAAAATCTATTAAACCTGATTGGGTCTGCCTTGTACCCGAACGACAAGAAGAGATAACTACCGAGGGAGGACTTAACCTTAGAAAAGTTTTAAAAGAAGTCCAGAGAGCCACCGAGGAGTTTAAAAACTCCGGGACAAGAGTTACTTTCTTCATAGAACCAGACAAAGAGATAGTGGAGCTTTCCTGTAAACTTGGTGCTGATGCTGTTGAATTAAATACCGGAAGCTGGTGTGAAAATCCTTCCGAGAACAAATTAAGAAAAATTGAGGAAGCCACACAAGTAGGCATAACGCTGGGGCTTGAGGTTCATGCCGGTCATGGTTTGAACTTGCGGAACGTTGGTTATATCGCCGAAATCGAAGAAATTAGTGAGTTAAATATCGGTCATTCAATAATTGCCCGGTCTCTTATAGTCGGAATTGAAAGCGCCGTATCTGAAATGAAAGAAAGGATTTTACTCGGAGTATAAAAAGTTCAAGTTGAATTATCCCCAGGCCCTGAATTATCTATCTTCCTTAATTGACAGAGAAAAAAAAGACAGCATAAAATACAAAAATTCCTTAAAGAATTTCAGAGAACACTTGAAGCTTTTCGGAAATCCCCATAAAAAATTAAAAGGCTTTTTGATAGGAGGAACAAAAGGCAAAGGATCAACTGCTCATATAATAGAATCGATTTGCAGGAAAGCCGGTTACAGGACCGGTCTTTTTACTTCACCTCATTTACTTTCTTATAGAGAGAGGATAAGACTAAACGGAAAACCTATTTCTAGAGTTAAATTCACTTCTCTTATAGAAGAAATTTCGGAATTAAGCACTGATATATCCGTATTTGAAACTTTAACAACTATGGCTTTTTTGTTATTCGCGCGAGAAAACGTTGACTATTCTATTTTCGAAGTCGGACTTGGAGGAAGACTGGATGCGACAAACGTCTTCGATCCCGATATATCAATAATAACATCTATTAGCTATGACCATACAGCAATTCTTGGAAAAACACTTGGAGAAATAGCAAAGGAAAAATCAAAGATATTAAGAAAGGAAAAAATAAATATTTCGGCTCCGCAAGAGCAAGAAGTAGAAAAAATCTTACAGAAAGAAGTAAAAGGAAATATAGAATTTATAAAAAATTATAAAGTACTCTCTTTAGATAAAACCCGGACAATTTTCAGATTAGGCGAAGAGGAAATATCCAGTGGTCTTGTAGGCAAAGTTCAGGCTTTAAACGCTTGCCTTTCAATCACTGCCTGTAGAAAAGCAGGAATAAATTTAAGCAACGAAAAACTCAATGAAACTCTTCTGGATTTAAAAATACCCGGACGCTTTCAGATTATAAGAAAAAACCCATATATAATTTTAGATGGCGCACATAATGTTGCCTCTATTAAAGCCTTAAAAGAAACAATACAAGAAGTTTTTAATAAAAAAATCCTTCTTGTTTTTTCCTGCCTCTCCGGCAAAGATATTAAAGTAATGCTCAAAGAGATAAAACCCGTTGTTAAGAAAATTTATCCCACAGAAATACCTTACCCAAGAAGGATACCACTCGATGAAATAAAAGAAACTATACGGGAAATTGGTATAGAAATGGCCGAAACAACTGGCTCCCCGGAAAAAGATATAAAAAGCGTAATCAAACATGCTTCGAGCTCTGATATAATAATTGTAACCGGTTCTTTTTACCTTATAGGGGAAGTACTAAAACATATTAAAAATTAAATATTAAAATGGAAAATTACAAATTAAATTTCAAAGATGAATAAAAAAATAACGAATTACACAAATCAAAATTCATTAGTGTGTCAGGGAGTAAATATTTATGAGAATAAATATCTAAAAAGATAAATGCTTTATAAGAATTTGGCAAACAAGCACATAGTATTTTAGATTAAATCCCTACCTTGACAAATCCAAATTGCTTATATCATTGTAAACT
>CAYYUB010000048.1:0-11842 GCA_964474855.1 uncultured bacterium | reverse complement strand
CACCGCCACCGACATCTCCAAAGCCGATATAACCGTTGCAATGCATCCATTCGCTATTGGAACCGCCGCAGGAGCCGTCCTGCCAGACAGCTGTATTGGTGCCCTGGTTTTCCGCCTGACGGGTTGAACCGTTAACAGTGATATAATCTACCTGTACATCTCTGTTAGTTCCGTCATTGTCAAAAACAACGTTAATGCCGCCGGTATTGTTAGTAGAAGCAGAATAGTTGCGCATGCTTGTAGATAATGTCCAACTGCCAATTTGGCTTCCACCTACTGTTAAGTTGATGTGTTCATCACCATTTGTACCGCGTGCCCTTACGACTATACTATTTGATCCGCCGCCTCCGCTTGTGGTGGTCGTTGTATAACCGCCGCTGGTTGTGGTCGTACCTGCAGCTGTTGTCGTAGTTGCACCACCGCCACCGGAAACACTACCAAATCCTATACAACCTTCGCAATGCAGCCACTCGCTCCTGCCATCGCCGCCGCCGCACTCATTATTTTGCCATACTCCTGTATTATAGGTCTGGTCTTCCGCCTGACGGGTCGAACCGTTAACCGTGATATAATCTATCTGCACGTCCATGTTCTCTCCGTCATCATTATCGAAACAAACATTTATGTCGCCGCTATTGTTGGTTGAAGCAGAGTAATTCTGGTAACTTGTTGTTAGGTTCCAATCACCGATCGTATTGCCATCTAACGACAAGTAGATGTGTTCACCACCGCCTGTACCACGGGCTCTTACTACGATGGTGTTTGAGCCACCACCGCCACCACTTGTAGTGGTGGTTGTATAACCGCCGCTGGTTGTGGTTGTGGAGCCGCCGCCGCCAGTCGTGAATCCCTCATCACACGCCATCTGTGCAAAATTCCAAAAGCTTTGCTTCCACACGTTCCAATCGTGTCCTGCTCCCTGGATGATGAAATAGGTGTGGGGGATGTTATTACTATTGCAAAAATTGGATACCCTGTCATTATAGCTTCTAAGGTTATCATTGGTTCCAATGGAAAGAAACAACAGTTTTAACTGCTGTCGGGTAGTCGCGGGATTGGGAAACAGCCTGTCATTCGAATAAGTGTTGGGCGCAGATGAATAGCCGCCAATATAAGGGAATCTGCCCAGATTTGTCAACCCGATATTCAACGATTGTCCGCCGCCCATTGAAAGCCCGGACAACGCCCGGTGCTCACGGTCAGTATAAACGGAATAATTGGATTCTATATAGGGAATAAGGCTGTTGATCAAATCGTTCGTGAAAACTTCCCAACCATCTCCTGATCCCCCTTCGTCCGCATTACCATTCGGTAATACAAGCACAAAGGGATCGATTCTGCCATCTGCAATGAGATTATCGAGAATGACATGGGGTGCGCCGTTGTCGTACCACTCGTTATCATCGCCGCCGCCGCCGTGCAATAAATACATGACGCTGTATTTATTACTTGTTGAATACCCCGGAGGCAGGTACAGTCTCGCCCTCCGCTGGGTGTTTGTTGCCGAGGACTGGTAATAAATATAGCTGACCTGGCCCTTCTGAGTCGAACCCCTGGCCTGGTCATATCCTGATGGCGGCGTGCTTGCATCAGCACGGGATTTGTCAGATACCGGAAGAGTACCGCCTTCCATCTCCGGTCCTGTGGGTTGATTTTGACATCCCCAGAAAAAAACTATAAACGTTGCCAAACACACCATCCCCAAAACTATCATAAAACGCTTAAAATTCATATCCACTCCTTACTTTTATCTTTAAAAAATTGTTAATCCTTAACTACAAAAAAAATCTACTATTCTTACACCACCTTTCTACCTAAAACCTCCTTTCCTAGGATGCATACAAAAAAGGAAGGGTTATTCAAACAAGTTTATTCTTATCTGCTACAAACATTTTGCTATTAATATTAACAGAACCAGTATTTAATACTACCTTTAACAACTCCATAGCTTTTTACCCCCTTCTTTAATGTTTATTTTGCATTTCAGTATCGACGTAATAAAAAAACCTAATATCCACGCCTCCTATCTTACTTTACCAAACAACCACTTCGCTCACTTCTCCTCGGCTATCCAAATAAGAAAACAATCTAAATAAAAAAATTTAATATTATTATTAAATTAACACTACACTAGATCGTATAGACTACAACATTTCCCGATAAAGTCAACAAGGTGATTGTCTGATTTTGCCATAAGTAATTGGATGATATAACTTATAAATGTATTATTTCGGTTGCGCTCTTAAAGCACAACCGAATTAGGTTCTTTCATAAAAAAATCAAGATTTCTAAAAAACGTAAGCATCCGTTTTTTGCTTATCATAGTAATGGCAAATACCCAGCGTTTTCCACGCAAATCAATAGTAGTTATTCCACAAAAAACTTTTTCCTAAGGCGAATATCCTCTGATGAGCTGCCAATTTGAACTTCAAATTCGCCCGGTTCTACAATAAAGTCATTCGATTTAATATCATAGAATGATAGTTCGGATGCGGGGAGATCAAACGAAACGGTTTTTTGTCCACCCGGTTCAAGAGTAATGCGTTGAAACCGTTTTAACTGGCGGATTGGTACCTTGACAGAAGCTTTTACGTCACGAAAGTAAACTTGAACGACTTCGTCGCCTTTGTAGTTGCCGGTATTTTGTACGGTACATTGAATTTTAATGGAACCGTCCTTGCCAATTTCCTTAGCACTTAATCTTAAATTACTGTATTTAAATGTGGTATAGGAAAGCCCGTAACCGAATGGGTACAAAACGGGTTTTTCAAAATACATATAGGTACGGCCATGATTGATAATGTCATAGTTGGCGAAGGGTGGTAGCTGATCAGTTGACGCGTAGAATGTTTCCGGGAGTTTGCCGCCCGGATTAACATCGCCAAATAGAACATCAGCGATTGCCGTTCCGGTCGCCTGTCCGGTATACCATGCTTCGAGGATCGCAGTAGCATCTTTTTCCGTTCCCGAAAGAGCCACGGGACCGCCGTTAATGAGAACAATGATGATATTAGAATTTACTTGCGCGATCTCTCGGACGAGATTTCTTTGAACTTGAGGTAATGTAATATCCATTCTATCATTTTCTTCTTGAGAAATAAGGGGATGTGTTCCAAGAACAAGAATAACCAGATCGCTTTTTTTCGCAAATTCTTTCGCCTTATCAAAATCTTGTTGGCCAAGATCCCACACTAATCGCGCTGTTGCGCCAAGACTATTATCAAAATATTCGAATATGATTTCATACTCTTTTCCGGCTTTTAATTCTACTTCTACGTGGTTGGGTTTTTCCCCATGCTCGATCCAATCTTCAAATAACATTTGGTTGTCTAAATAAAGTCGCGCTCCATCGTCTGTTCTCGTTCCCAAAGAAAACACACGGGTTTCCGGGGGTATTATTTTCCCTGTCCAGCGAACCGAGAACTGATCGTTTGGTACCTCGAGCGCCGGGGAGTTTTCACCCCATCTAAAATTTATAACAGAATCGATACGAGTTAAAACGGGTAAGCCTTCCAAATTCATGTTATCAAAATATTGGCCAATCATTCCTCTTTTGCCAGAATCATCAATTTTTGCAAAATGCTTTGTTTCGATCGGTTTTGAAAGTCCACCACCAACCCCGCAGCCTTCTACATAGTTGATTTTAATCCCATAACTCGATGCTTTCTTTCTTATACCATCAAGTGGACTAATTCGAATATTGGGGTAACCACTATAGATTCCCAATTGGCACTCCTCTGCATTTGGTCCGATTACCGCAATCGATTTTATTTTATTTTTGTCTAAAGGTAAAATACCTTCATTTTTGAGGAGAACTATTGCCTTCCCGGCAGCTTCGAGTGCTAAATCACGATGGTCCTGACAGTCCAATTTTTCTTCCGGGATCATACTGTAAGGTAGGATTTCCGGAGGGTCAAATTCGCCTAATCGAAATCGTGCGGAAAGTACGCGTTTAAGCGCGTGGTCGAGGTCTTTTTCTTGAATTAATCCAAGTTCCAGGGCTTCATGCAAATAACGACTATAATATTCGCCGCAATTTAGATCACATCCTGCAAGAATGCCGCGCGCTGCTGCCTCGGCGCCTGTTTCATAGAAATGATGTCCGGAAACCATATCGTTAATGGCTCCGCAGTCGGATACAACATAACCTTCGAACCCCCATTTTTTTCGAAGAATGTCGGTCAGCAAATAATAATTGCCGCAGCATGGCTCTTGATTTAATTCGTTATACGCGCCCATAATAGAAAAAGCTTTACCCTCGACGATCGTCTGCTTGAAAGCCGGCATATAATATTCCCATAAACTGCGCATGTCCACATCTGAGGAGCCTGAATGGCGGCGTATTTCTTCATTGTTGGCAATAAAATGTTTTGGAGTTGAGACTGTCTTAAGGTAAAAAGGATGATTTCCCTGCATCCCCGTGACAAACGCAACACCCATTCGTGAAAGCAGATAAGGATCTTCACTGTAGGATTCTTCATTTCGACCCCAGCGTGGATCGCGTGCAATGTTGACGGTCGGACTCCAATATGAAAGGCCCTTTCCTTCGGTACTATTTTTAACACGTGCCTCATCAGAGATAGCTATTGCTACTCGATACACAAGATCCGTGTCCCAGGTTGAACCTAATGCGACCGCTTGAGGAAAAGAAGTTACACCTATATCTAAGACTCCATGCAAAGCTTCGCTCCAGTAATTATACTTAGAAACACCAAGACGGGGAATAGAATCTGAACGATTTGTTAGCTGACTTATTTTTTCGTCAACCGTCATCAAACCAACAATATCTGAAAGCCTCCCGTTATAAGAGTTTGGTTTGAAAACATTTATGATGACAGTATCGCTTACTTTCTTATTGCCGGATCCTGTGGTAGTTAATTTTAATAAATAATAACCAGCGCGAGGAAATGTAACTTTTGTAGTAGGTTTTGCAACATTGCGAAAACGAACCTGGGGATTGGCGGGACACGTCCATTCTACAGCGATATTCTCCCGGGAAACATTTCCCTTGAGTTGAATTGCCCTAGTTTTTTCCCAGTTTACAAATTGGTTTGTTCCGGCATCAATTTTAATTTCATGAGACTCTGAAACTAAAAGTAAGGGTATAAAAAGTAAAATTAAAGCCAATCTAATCAAGTGTTTTCTAGGCTTTTGATTCATCGCATCCTCCATTTTTTTGCACCTCATTTTATGAAATGATATAAAAAAAGGAATAAATGTCAAGATTGAAGTAACCACAAAGACACTAAGAGCACAAAGATTTAAATTTTATTTTTTTACTTGAACCCTCGAACCCTCTACACTACAAATTCAAAATTGTTATTGACGTTCCCTCTGAGCCATCAGGAAAACCGTCAAAAGATTCAAAGATAATTTTTGTGCCATCCGAAGAAATCGAAGGGGCTCCATCATAACCGCTATAATTTGAAAGTCGTTCCGGTGTACCCCCTGTAATTGGTATTCTATAAATGTTTGCTAATTCCAAATCAAAGTCGGTACTGAATATGATATATTGTCCATTCTGTGTAAAGCAAGCATCTGTTTTATCACCTGCTCCTGATGTTACTTTAAATTTATTTGTTCCGTCTGTATCCATAATCCAAATGTCCCATTGCCCTGTTTCAAATTTTTGATACAAAATTTTATCTCCATTTGGCGACCAATTTGGCTGACGGCAATCATCGGTTGAAGAAGTTAGCCCGATATACGCGGAACTCCCATCGATTTTGTATTTGGTAATAATTCCATTATCTTCCACATCTAATTCATGTGATTCAAAAACAACCCATTGTCCATCCGGACTTAGTGAGGGTTCGTAGGCAACAGTACTTCTTCTATCAGTTATCTTTATTTCATCTCCAGTTGAGCCGTTTTCCGGAATTAGATAAATTTCATCGTGTGGATCCCGTGATGAAGAAAAAACAATGGAGTTAATGGCATAGTTCCATGTCGCTCCCGGAAGATTTACATTTCCGCTTCCGTCTGATACTAATGTTGTAATCTGTCCCGATTGAAGATTATAAATATAGAGATCGGCAGGTTCTTCATTGTATCCATTTTTAAAGTTTGTAAAAACTATAGAATTGCCATCGGGGGAAAATGCCGGATTTTGCAAACTTCCACTAAGTGAAATATCAAGTGTTATTCCGCCATCATCTCTTAAAGAATCGCCATTACCAGGATCGGGCCCACCTGTTTCGCAGCTACTTAGCGTAATGAAGATTATTATAAATAATACTTTTCGCATATTCATTTTTATTATTGTATAAAATACCGAAGAAAATATTCAATGTCAAGATTGAAATCTCACACAGAGACAATAAATGGTTAGGACGTTAGGCGGCTAATTAGTTATAGTCAATTGGTAAATTGGTTTATTAGTAAAAAAAGTAAACTAATTCACTGATATACTGATTTACTGATATACTAAAGTCTCGAATCCACGATCCAACGAACCAACTATGTTTATACATAATATCGAAAAAAGAATTAAATCTCAATGGTAGTATTCAAAAAATGCTATAAAAACTACATCTCTTACACTGATATATGTATTTCTATGGATTTAATCCATTGATTTCTTGCAAAAGTTTTTCTCTTTTAAGGTACCAATTTTCAACAAACTCATAAGGTTTGTATTTGGGTAATAAATCAAGTATTTTTTGTAAGGAGTTAGGATTTCCAAAATTGTAATCAATGGAATCCATTTTGTTTTGTAGTTTCTCTCTGTGTTTTGTATACTTAAGGAGTTCGCCGGAATTATTCATTTTGTTTAATATATTATAGATAAAATATCTTATAGCGTTATTCCCTTTTTTTAAATCTGTTTCTATTGGTTCAAATTTGCCAGGTTTAAATTCCTCTCTTTTTTCGGTTGGATAGAGTAGCTTTTTAATTTTAGAATCTGTTTTCGAAGATATATAGATCTTATATGGATTGAACGCAAGCATGCCAATTAATTTGAATAATGAATAACATATACTTTGTATTCGTGGGGTTATTAAAATTGGAAAACTTTGTTGTTCTTTGCTATTTTTATATAGTGTCCATATTTCTTGAGAGTAAGGATATATCCATAGGTCTGTAGTAATGTATTTCATTATGAAATTTACATTATTAAAAGAAAAGCGTAATTGTATTGCGTTATCTAATAATTCTGTATTTTTGTATTTTATATCAGCTCCAAGGCTTTTTTTAATTGTTTTGATTATTTTTTTCTTTAGATTTTTGTCGTTAAGGTCTTTTTTTATACTTTTTAATACTTTGGTTTTTGATGAGATGATACTATTTACGATTTCATTTTCTAATGGTAAGTCCGAAAAGAATAAATAGCTACTGTGAGTTAAAAGGCCAAGAGAATTATCGTTCTTAATAAAACTCGTGTTTAATATACTGTCAATTAAAACTGGATCGAATCTTATCTTACCTATACCTACTTCGCATAGCAAATAGTTTAATTCGTATCTAGAAATGACGGGATTTTCTTTAAGTAGTTTTTTTATCCTGGTTTTAAAATATATTGATATTTCTTTACCGCTAAGAGTATAGATTCCTTCCGTAAACGCTTTTTTGGCTATAAGTTTTAATTCTTTCATTTTTTACGGTTATATTATATAATATAACCGTAATATTAGATTTTTATAACCCACAGTTATTATATAATAACTGTCACTTAATGTCAAGTTTGGACTTGACAAAACTACCCATTTTATGTAATATACCGGACATAATCCGGTATATTACATAAAAGAGGTAGTTTGATAATGATTAATAAAAAAACATTAGGGCCAGTTAGTGCGAAGTTAATTGCTTCGTTGTATGATATCAATAAATCGATATTCACAATAGCTAATGTAATGGATATAACGGGTTTAAGCAGAACCAAAGCGGCGGACCTTACTAGTGAATTAGTGAAGAGGGAGATTATTGTTCGCATAAAGGGAGGAAAGTTTGTGATTATCCCTCAAGAATTGGGAGGGCATACCAAATATATTGGCAATTGGTATGTCGTTGCGAGGGAAATTGTAAATAGTCCTGATTATTATATTTCGTTTTATAGCGCAATGGAAATACATAACATGGTTACACATCCAATAACAAAAGTTTGTATATCGACACCAGTCCAGCAGTATAAAAAAATATTAGATATACGAAATGTTGCATTTGAGTTTATATATACAAGTAAGCAGAATATTTGGGGTATAGGCAATTACTGGGCTACTAAATCCGAAAGAGTTAGAGTTAGCGATATTGAGAAAACTATTATTGATTGTTTGTATCGACCAAAATACTGTGGAGGTGTTTTAGAGGTAGTCAAGGGGATTTGGATTCAAAAAGACAAAATAGATTTTGATCGTCTTTTAAATTATTCTTTAAAATTTGATAAAAATATAGCAATCAAAAGGTTGGGTTATGTTTTAGAGATGTTGGATTTAACCAAATCAAAGTATTTAAACAAATTACGCGTTAAAGCAAACAACAAGTATTATGTATTGGATCCTTTGTTGCCTACCGATGAGACTTTTAAAAATTCCTGGAAAATTATTGCTAATATTGGACAAGAGGAGATTCGAAAGGCGGTGAGCACTTAAATATGATAGAGTCTAGAGGATTATTTGCGTTGCAATCAAGATTGACAAGAGGCAAGAAGACTATTCCTGTAAAATCACTTGAAAAAGATTATGTGCTTTCATGGCTACTTATTGGTATTGCTGAGTCAGAATTGTGTAAAAGTGTAACTTTTAAGGGGGGTACTGCGCTGAAGAAATTCTATTTCCCTGATTATAGATTTTCCGAAGATTTGGATTTTACTTTATTAACGGAGATGTCTTTAAAAGAAATAGAATTACAATTGCAAGAAATTTACAAAATTGTATTAGATGAATCGAGTGTAAGGTTGGCTTTAAAAAATAGTGAAAAACATATAAATGGTTATACTTTTTATATTAATTTTTCAGGCCCTCTAGACGCTGATATTAAAAGAGGGGAAATTAAGGCGGATTTTACCATAAAAGAAAAATTGATTTTCGAGCCTTCTTTTAAGAAACTCTTGCGTAGTTATGATGAATATCTGGATATGCCTAAAAACATAAAGATGAAGGTCTATACTTTAGAGGAGATATTTATTGAGAAAATTTTAAGTGTACTCGATAATGCAAGAAGAGAGCCAAGAGATATATATGATTTGTGGTATTTATTAAAGAATAAAAGTTTGGATTATGAGTTATTGGCTAAGCCTGTCCTAGAAAAAGGACGTTTTAAAAAGATCATTTCTTTTGATTTTGAAAAAGAAAGAACAGGCGTATAAAAAATTATGGGAGAAAAGGCTTGTTTATCACATAATTGATCTGCCTATTTTTGAAACAATCTATCGAGAATTAAAAAGGTACTTAAAACCTATTGCCAAAAATATTAATGATTTGTTGTGATTAAGTACAATTGAAGCCAGATCTTAATCTCTGACAATCTCATAGATTCTTCGAATCAGTATAATTGGGGTCATATCTCAACACTTGACAAAATTTTTCAGTAGTTAGAAGTTGGAAGTTAGTAGTTAGAACAAAACAAAAATCTCCGTGTTTATCAGTGTTAATCCGTGGCAATATTTATTATAGTTGGTTCGTTGGATCGTTGGTTTGGGAATTGTAAAAACTACCTAACGACCCAACCACCTAACGTCCTAACGATTTTAAAATTAACCCTCGCTACACATCAAACGGTACGGACAGAAGGTGCAGTAATCGCCTGCATCGGGTGAGAAAGAAACCTCCGGGGTTATAATCTCATTTAATATGAAACCCAATGATTCAAGGAATAATTCCACGTTTTCAACAGGGAGGATATTTTTTTCGTGCGGTTTTCTTATATTGAAAATTTCTGCCTGAATTTTATCGATTGGTAAATTTTTGTTTTTCGAATAAAGATAAACATATATTGGTAATTGTAACGTTCTTATTTTTTTCTTGATTATATCCCGGCTAAGTTCAGCTTCGCTATTTTGTTTTTTAGCAGGCATTGTTATGGTTCCGGTTTTATAATCGATTACATGAAAGGTGCCGTCAATTTCTTCTGCCCTGTCAATCCTGCCCTTGAGTTTAAAGGCTTCGCCTAAGGCATCGCCTTTTTTTAGTTCCGCTGCTACAAAGACCCCGGAAACCGGTTCTTCGAGGTCTCTTATGAAGATATCCGTATCGAGTGAGCGCAGGTTTTCATATTCGATGAAGCGCATTAAGGTTCTCCCTATAATTTCTCTCAGGAGAATCTGCCCGCCTCCTTCACTAAATTCCCTTTCGAGTTTTTCTTTTAATTTTAGTGAGAAATCGGATATATCGATTTGAATTTTTTTACCGGTAAATTGATTGTAATAATCTTTTAAGAAATCGTGTATGAATTTTCCTATCGTGCTTCTCTCGATTTCCTCTTCGATATCCATGTATTCTTCGAGTTCAAGGACATACCTGTAATAAAACTGCAAGGGACATTTTATATACGCGTCTATCTTTGTTGGAGAGTACTCCAGATTTTTTAACTTTTCCAGAACTTTTTCGCTCTTTTTGATTTCTTTTTCTTCCGGAATTTCTACGGATGGTTTAAAAATTCTGTTATCGATAATTTGATTTTCTTTGTTTTTTTCTTTATCCCAGAGAATCTTCTCGATAAATCTTGATTTTATATTTTTATCTACGTCCCTTAATTTCCCTTCCTTATATATTAGATGAATTTTTTTACTACCGCTTACTAGCCTGTAGAAATTATGCGCGTATATCGATTCGTTTTCTTCATAGCCGGGAAGTCCTATTAGCTTCCTGAGTCCATGCGGAAGAAGGGGATCGAATTTGTGTAAAGTGGGCATAATGCTTTCATTGACGTCGAGTAATATTATTTGCTCGAAATTCAAATTTCTGCTTTCAAGCATTCCCATAATCTGGATTCCTTTAAGAGGTTCTCCTATAAAGGGTATTCGAAGTGACAAAAGATAACTTTCAAGTAAAGTGATGATATCAAGGTTGTCTCCGAATTTTACGTTTGAGAAAAGAGATTTTTTTAGCTCTTCGAGTTTTTCGAAAATCGTTCCGATAAATTGATTGTTCAGAGGGTATCTTCTAATGTTAGAATTTTCATAGATAAAAGAAATAAAATCGTGCAGTTTCTCCGAACCGCTCTTTAATGAATCGATCCCGTTAAAAGCTTCTATCGAAAGAGAATGTATTTTTTTAAGTAAATCGATCATTACCGATAATGATTCTGCGTCGGTAAAGTGTTTTCTGAAATCTTCTTTTGATATTAGTTTGAATATTTCGCCCAATAAGAAAAAATTCCTGGCTTTTTCCCTGTTTGCCGATATCAATGTCTTTTCGAGCCGGTTAATAAGAACACTGAAAGGTTCTTTGCCTTCGGGGGTTTTTATTGTTTTTATCCAGGGGTGTTGTATTAGATTCAAATAATCCTTGATATAGTAAAGAGTCCTATCCTTATCTTTCTTTTTTGTTCTTTGCAGAGAAAAGATGTATTTAAGCAGGTTAAAGAGCGAAGTTCTTTTTAAGGGATATCCCATTGTTATGTTAAAATCATTTTTGTTGGTCCGGATTATTTCGGATATAAGAGGAATAAGAGAACTTGAATCCGGCAGGACGATTGCGGTATTTTTGTCTTTTTCCTTGAAAGTTGATAGTATTTCCTCGGCGGTCAACATCTCCGAATGCGTATCGAAACACTGATGTATTTCAAGATGAGGCTTTTCGATTACGGTTTCACTACTGATACCGGTAAATTTCACCCCCCAATCCCGTTCCCATTTCTTGTGAAAATAGAAAGGTGAGGTTTTGGGTACGATTCCTTTAAC
>CAYYUB010000047.1:0-11872 GCA_964474855.1 uncultured bacterium | reverse complement strand
TCAGATAGAAATCTATATCGCTATCATGCAAAGAGTCAAAAATGTCTATGACAGCCCCACCAGGATATCCAAAAATAACTTCTGTCTTATTTTCTTTTAAGGATTTAATAAGTATTTCAGCCCCGCTTAATTTCTTTTTTTCTGCTTTATCCTTTTTCATTTTTCTAAATACCTCCTAAGAACTAAAAAATTTTTATTTCATTATTAACACATTATAGTTTACCTTTATAAATTAAACTGCCATCTACTTCTTAATGTTTTCATAATAAACATTTGTACGTATTATTTCAAGTCAAAAATATACATTGATTTTATCAATTTTAATAAAAAAGATTTATCTCTCAAAAAAAGATAAGGTGATGTTTTTTTTATTTTGTCTTCAAGGAAAATTTTGACAGAAAGATAGAAAGTATCTCGTTTAGAGATCTCTCTAGAACAATATGTTAACTCAAAATCCCCGATTCTACTCCCAACATAATAATATAACTCCTTAGTTTGACAACTATAATAAAAGTTAAAAAAAAGTCAACCCCTTTTATTTTAACTATAGTTAAAATAAAAGGGAATGGGAAAATGAGTGTATGAGTCAATGGGTAAACTAATTATATTTTTCTACTCATATACTCATCAACCCATCTACTCACACACTTTAAAAATCACAGATTTTTAACAACCAAATCTCCGACTTCGGAAGTCGAATATCCCATCTTTCCTGCGGAAAGACTTTCTATTTTTTCCTTAACTACCTTTTTAACCGAGTCTTCAACTGACTTTGCTGCCTTATCCTCTCCGAGTGTTTCAAGCATCAAAGAAAGCGCGCATATAGAAGCTAAGGGATTTATAACGTTTTTACCCGTGTATTTAGGGGCACTTCCGCCAATTGGTTCGAACATGGAAACACCTTCCGGATTAAGATTACCTCCCGCGGCAATACCCATACCACCCTGAACCATTGCTCCCAGATCTGTAATAATATCACCAAACATATTATCGGTGACTATAACATCGAACCATTCGGGATTTTTTACCATCCACATACATGTAGCATCGACATGGGCATAATCGGTTTCTATATCGGGATAATTCTTAGCGACTTTATAGAATGTTCTTTCCCATAAATCGAAAGCAAAAGTCAAAACATTGGTTTTTCCGCACAAAGTAACCTGTTTTCTTTTATTTCTTTTTTTCGCGTATTCGAAAGCGAACTTTATACAACGTTCAACTCCCTTATAAGTATTAATACTTTCCTGAACAGCGACTTCATCTTGAGTATCTTTTTTCAAGAAACCGCCGGAACCACAGTATAATCCTTCAGTATTTTCCCTAACCACAACAAAATCCACATCCTTTTCTTCTTTATCCTGTAAAGGGCAAAATCTCTTATCGTAAAGAATTACTGGTCTTAAATTTACATATTGGTCGAGCGCAAACCGTAAATTAAGTAAGATTCCTTTTTCTAAAATACCCGGTTTTACCTTCGGGTGTCCAATAGCACCCAGATATATAGCTTGAAAAGTTTTCAATTCTTCAATAACGGAATCCGGTAAAATCTCACCTGTCTTTAAATACCTCTCCCCTCCCACATCATATTCCACTGTTACACATTTAAAGCCAAATTCAGATTGAACGGCATCTAATACTTTTAGGCCTTCTCTTACTACTTCCGGACCCGTTCCATCACCCGGTATTACTGCTATTCTGTAAGTTTTCATCTTTCTTATCCTCCCTTTTCAGGTTCTTCTTATTCTCTTCATATTAAAAAAATATTCAACTGTTATATTAAAAGTATAAAAACTGAAAACTGGTATGTATCATATTCTCATATACGTTTTTTGTCAACCCATTGATTATGACTGTTAAATCGTTGGATAGTTAGTCTGCTACCACCGCCTAACACCATTTATTGCTTTTGAAATTATGCCTTTTAAGTCCAGAGATATAACTCCGGAGAAAAAACTACACCTTAAGTAGTCGTCCCACCCCCTCCATACAAATGTTTAAAAGCTGTCTCCGCCTTCGCCAAATCATCAAGAAGATCTACTCTACCTTTAGAAACAAGAGCTTTTAATTTAAGGATTGATATTTGAAATGAGCAAATCGAATCATCGGTCTTCCCCATTTTGTTGTATATCAAACCTAAATTCATTTTCGTTCGCGCGTATTCATCTTCGTATTTGTCTTCACCTTCCGAAATCATTTCCCACAAAATATCCGAACTCTGTTCCATTAAGTCAACTGCCGTGGGTAATTTACCTGTTTTTTGCGCGTTAAGTCCCTTCTGATAAAGGTACTTAGCATAAAGATTTTTAACTACTGACATACTACTCTCCTTCCCTCCGTATGTTAATTTTATATAGAAATTTACCGGAATTTTTCAAAGGTGCGAATTGGCTTTCAATTAATCAAATTCTTTAGAAAGGCGCTTTAAAGCCAGATAAATATTGAAAAATAATTCCGTTTCTTTATTATCATCAAAAACTTTTAATATATCAAAGCTGTATCCGTCTTCAACCATTAAAGATTGTTTTGAGTGTTTTAATTTTAACCATCTTATCAAATCATATTCCTCGGAAATTTCTATGACGATAAAAGCCGTTTTTGCACTTTTTCCGTCACCGGAAAAATAAATAGAATTCAGCAAACCGTTATAAATATCATAATGATAATCCGATTTTGCTGTATCATTAAGGCGTTTATAAATATAATCACAGTATAAATGTGTCTTAATATCTATGTACCTCTTCTTTAAAATTTTATCTGCGATTTCGAGAGCTTTCTGGAAATTTTGTTCTTCAATATTTATTTTTATTTCTTTCCGCAACTCATCGATTTTAACATCATAAGGATCATAGGATTTTGTTTTAGTGTAAGCCATCCTTAAAGTAAAAAAATCAAATGATCGTTTATTTTGAATACTATCAAGAAGGGAATAATAATCGTCTCCGGTTAATAAATTTATATAATCAAATAATATATAATTTGATGTAGTGTCAGTATCGATTGTTGTAGAGCTTTTTACTTGCTCTTTATACCCAATGTCTTTTTGAGCTGAACTACAAGCAGCAAAAAACACAAAAATTAAAAGAAATAATTTCTTCAAACTCTCCTCCTTTGAATCCGTAAAAAAATACCTTATAAAATTGTAGGTATTTATATTGATTTTGTCAAGGATAGAAATTGTTGGATAATTGGTTCGTTAGGTCGTTAAGTAGTTACCCTCCCCAACCCATTAATACAAATTGAACCACAAAGGACACAAAGCCCATCCACACCCTTTTAAATTTATATTTTAAACTTCTTCTTCTTCTTCTCCTTCTTCTTCTTTATGATTACAGCCGTAAGGCTCATATACGTTTAAATGACTTTCTAATAAATCTTGTTCTTCAGACACCCGCACCCATTCACTGTCATTAGCGTGTACATGAACATGAGTAGCTCCTTTTTCTTTTATGCATTTCAATTGCGGATGATCCTCGCCGATTTGAACACCAAGCTCTCCCTGACCTATAAAAATCGGAATCCACTCCCCATCACTACTTTTTTTCGCAAAAATGTAATTTCCAAATTCACCATGAGCAAAATTTGCAGGCAAATCGTAAATAGAATAAGTATAACGTTGCCCGGCTGCACCAATCCACTCACATATTTCCATTCTATCCATATTCATTTCCTCACTTTACAATAATATCGCTAAATACCTTCAGTTTGTCAACTCCCACTTTAAAAATCTTTTACAAAAGACGTAAAAATTCTTATAATATATATGGTACCAACAAACTTAAAACAAAAAGGAAGACCGAGATTTTTATTTTTTGCTATTGAGAAATTTTGTTTTTATATTATGTTTATGCTGAGTGGAGGAATTTTTAAATTTACAACTTACAATTAAAATTTTACAATCTTTAGCTGGAGGATATTATGAATAAATATATCGTTGCTTTATTATCATTATTAATTTCGTTACCAATTTTTGCGACAACCTACTATGTTTCCAATGTTGGTAGTAACAGTAATAACGGAGAATCTCCGGATTCCGCGTTTGCTACTCTTCAGTACGCTGCAAATACTGTATCAGCAGGTGATTCTGTCCTTGTTTTACCCGGTGATTATGTGGGTTTTGATTTAAGAGGAGTCGACGGAACGCAAACTGGTCCGATTGTATTTAAGGCATGGGGTGACAGTGTAAGAATAACAGATAACAATCCACGTACTGATGACGGAATAAACCTTGAAGGCCCCGATTGGGTCGTAATCGATGGATTTACAGTCATAGGAGTTCCCCGCAACGGCATCAGATTAGTAACTGCGGAACATATCACTATAAAAAATAACACCTGTTTAAATAACTCAAGAGGTATATTTACAGGGTTTGTAGAAAATGTTGTAATTGAAAATAATTTATGTGCTTATTCGTGGGATGAACACGGAATTTATCACTCAAACAGTGGAGACCATCCCATTATAAGGTATAACACATGTCATCATAACAATAGCTGTGGAATTCATATGAACGGTGACCTTAGTATGGGCGGAGACGGTTTGATAACCGATGCAATAGTTGAAGGAAATATTATATATGAAAATGGAGATGCAGGAGGTTCAGGAATAAATTGTTCGGGAGTAGCTGATTCAAAAATATTTAATAATCTTTTATATCAAAATCATGCAAGCGGTATAAGTCTTTACAAAGGGGGTTCCGCTCAGGGTTCATATAATACAAAAGTATATAATAATACAATAATTAACGCATCGGATAGCAGATGGTGCGTTAATATTGGGGACAGTACCACAACTGCTGATACTCTTTATAATAACATACTAATTAATTTTCATTCCTGGCATGGTAGTATAGCCATAGATAATGTCTCGCTAAATGAATTTTATAGTGACTATAATATTGTTATCGATGCAATTAGTAGAGACGGCGATGCCTCGGCAATAAGTCTTTCCGAATGGCAGGGTATGGGTTATGATACTCATTCAATGCTTGCCGATTCTATGCAACATATCTTTGTGGACTGGGAAAACGGAGATTATCGCTTACTGCCGACTTCACAGGCAGTAGATTCGGGTAGTTCTGTTGTTTCTGTTTTTGTGACTCATGACCTGGATGGTGTATCGAGACCTTTCGGAGGAAGATATGATATAGGGGCCTATGAATATAATCCTTCCGGAGCGAATTTTCCGGATGAAACGATTAAAAATCTCTGTAAGATAGTGATTCGAAAAAATGAAGTAGTTTTCGATAATTTAGACCCGAATCAAACGATCGAAATATTCGATATTAAAGGGGTTCTAATACATGAATCGGCAAAACTTTTCCGTCAAACTTATAGTTATAATATAGAAAATTTACCAAGTGGTATTTATTTCTGGCATCTAAACAATAATCAGCAGAATATAGCAAAAGGAAAAATTATACTGGCACGGTAAATTGGGATTTAGGGATTGGGATATAGGATTTAGTAAAACAAAAAAATCTTGTGTAATCTTATGGTTAATATTTGGGTTGTGAGGGATTCTGTATTCTTACTTCTGCTTTCCGAATTCTTTTTTCTAAATCTCACAAATCTGCAATTTCATACATTTTTAGAAGAGATAATAACCATGAAAGCAAAGACTCTGCACCCTCATTTTTATTCACTCCAGTGGGTAATAATCCATCTTTACATCCACCGGTTTTCGGGTTATATAAACTCTCCTCCAACGCATTTTGACCAAGGAACCACCTGAATGCCCAATTCATCCTGTCGAGGAAGAAATCATCTTTAGTAGAAAGGTACGCTTCATAGCAAGTATCAATCAATGCAGCCACTTCGACAGGTTGCTGGTCAAATTTTCCTTTTTCCCCATTTCTTCTAAACCATTCTTTATTCCCTATAACCGAAAGGTATCCATTTTCTTTGTTGGTTTGAATATCAATAAGCCATTTTAATGAATTTAGCCCCCACTCTTCCATTTCTTTATTACCGGTAAAACGTCCTTCTTCAATTAAGGCCTGGGGTAAACGTGCATTCTCATAGGTTACAGAATCCTCAATCCAAATCCAATCATCTGAGGAATTCTTTTTAAATGAATCAAAAAGCTTGTATGCTAAATCGGCTTTAAGTTTACCGGCATTTTTATCTCCGGGATACTGATTAAGGTACTTTATTATGCCCATTACAGAAAAAGCCCATGCACGGGGCGAAGAGAACAAATGAACCTTCTTTAAAGAATTATGTAAAAGCTCGATTGCAAAATGACCAATTTCCTCTTCCGGGAGCTGATATACTATATTTCCAAGGGCCCAAATCAGACGGCCATGGGAATCTTCTGAAGTTTTTGATTTATGCCACTTCCTATCAAACGATAGATAATTTCTCACTATTTCTTTTTTGGGGTCGTAAGAATCAGATAAAAATGAAAGATACTTTATAAGCATAGGTAAAACGCATGTATTTTTAAAAAAAGTGCACATCTTTAAAGCTACAATAGCCGACCTTGCGTTATCATCTGTAGTATATCCGTATTGTCTATTAGGTATAGAATATTTGGAATGTTGAAAAATACCGGTATCATCAGTTAAATTATTTAGATGGTCCAAGTTAATTTCAGGCAAATCCTGAACTTTGATACTCATATCTTTTTTAACGGAAATTTTCTTTCTCTTTCCGGATCTATATTTGCCTGCTATCATTTTAAATGAATCGACATAAGAAGAAGCTACTTCAGACCAGATCATTTTCCTGCCATATTTATGTGCCTTTCTTCGTATTTTATCTCTCTTTATTTCATTTTTCAATAGATCCTTAATAGCTTTCGATGTTGCTTTAGGATCGTAAAAAGGAACTACAATACCACGCCCTTTATCAAGAAGTTCCACGGCATGCCAGTAAGGTGTTGATATAATTGCTTTTCCGCATGCAACCGCATAGGATAGAGTACCCGAAGAAATTTGTTGTTCCGAAAGATATGGAGTAATGTACACATCAGTCATTACCAAATATTTAATCAACTCATCAAGGGTTACAAAGCGATTGTGAAAAACCACATTTTTCTCTAGATGTTTTTTGTTTATAATATTTTTAAGCGAAAACCTGTATTCTTCACCAAACTGATTTTTTATATTTGGATGTGTCTTTCCTAAAACTATATAAATGACTTCAGGAAATTCTTCCACAACATCAGATAAAGAATTAATCACGACTTCTAATCCCTTATTTGGACTTAGCAAGCCGTAAGTTAAAAGTAAAGGATGTCCTTCCATATGAAATTCCTCTTTGTAATATGAAGGATCTATAAAAGGCACATCAGGTGCTCCATGATGTATTTTTTTTATTTTGGATTTAGGAACTCTATAAATTTTGGAAAGCAACTCGATTCCTTTATTAGCTAAAACAACAACTTCTGTAGAAAGCTTACATATCTCTTCTAAAATCCATTTTTGATCTTCCGAAGGATTTAGCAATATAGTATGCAATGTTGTAATTACAGGTTTTCTCAAATTTTCCAGGAGAGATAAGATATATTTTCCGTCGGGACCCCCATAAATCCCAAATTCGTGCTGAACCGAAATAACTTCTACGTCAGATATATTAAGAAATTCAGCCGCTCTAAGATAATCGGTTTTATTCTGAACCTGAATTTCAAAAGATACTTCGTTGCCGTAATTGTATTTGTTTGCCGAATCAGTTAAAGCAACTATTTTTATCTTGTTGTTTTTCTTTAACTCAAAACCGTATAAAGCAGAGATTGCTCCGGCAAGATTATTTGTAAACGTGGCTATACCACACTCCCTTGGAAGATACGTTGATACAAAAGCAACATGCGATTTTTTTATCTTAGATTTCTTCATAAATTTAAAAGCTCCTAATAATTTGCAATTATAAAAACAATACCAAAGCCTATAAATCACAAGAAGTTTCAACAGAAATGATTTGCCCGATAGCGATATTTCGTGTATGCATTTAAATTTTACGAAAAACAGACAAATAAGTCAAGGTGTAAGTTTTAAAATTTTTTGTAAGGCTTAAAAAAAACATTGCATTAGGATATTTTTTTATTATATTAACGTTGCGAAAATTTTTAAACTTAAACTTCAAATTAGGAGGCTACAGTATGGTATCTTACAAGGAATTAGGATTTGTCAATACCCGCGAAATGATGGGCAAAGCCCTGAATGGCGGATATGCGGTTCCCGCGTACAATTTCAATAATATGGAACAATTACAGGCAATAATTACCGCCTGTGTAGAAACACAATCTCCCGTAATATTACAAATATCAAAAGGCGCAAGAAAATATGCCAATCAAACTTTATTAAGATATCTGGGTCAGGGAGCCATCGAAATGATGAAAGATATGGCTAATGAAAAGGGCTTAAAAGAAATTCCTATAGCCCTGCACCTTGATCATGGTGATTCATTTGAACTATGTGTATCTTGTATTGAATCGGGGTTCTCGTCTGTAATGATCGACGCGTCAAGCCTACCTTTCGACGGGAATGTAGAACTAACTAAAAAAGTCGTTGACTATGCGCATCCTTACGATGTAACCGTCGAAGGCGAACTCGGGGTTTTGGCAGGAATAGAAGAACATGTCGTATCGGAAGTAACCCATTACACTAAACCGGAAGAAGTTGAAGAATTCGTAAAAAGAACAGAGGTTGATTCTCTTGCAATTTCAATCGGAACCTCTCACGGCGCCAATAAATTCAAACCTGAACAGTGCACAAAAAATGAAGATGGAGTATTCATACCACCACCCTTGCGCTTCGACATCCTCGAAGAAGTAGAAAAAAGAATACCCGGATTCCAGATTGTTCTTCACGGTTCTTCTTCAGTACCACCTGAAGCCATAAAAATAATCAATGACAACGGAGGAGCACTAAAGGATTCTGTGGGGATACCTGAAGAACAGCTGCAAAAAGCGGTAAAATATAACGTCTGTAAAGTAAATATCGATTCCGACGGTCGCCTCTGGATGACAGCAGCGATCAGGAAACATCTCGTAGAACACCCGGAAGATTTCGACCCGAGAAAATATCTTGGACCCGCACGTGAAGCTTTAATAAACATGTATAAAGATAAGAACGAAAACGTCTTAAATTCGGCTGGAAAAGCTTAATTTAAATAATATATCACCCCATTCATTAAACCCCTCCCGGATAAACGAGGAGGGGTTTTTTTATTGGAACTTCTTCTACTAAAAGTAGGTCTGTTATATAAAAAGGAGTTACAATTACATTGAATAAAAAGATAGTTATTAGGTTTTTAATAGTAATTACATTTATTTTCTCGTTTTTCGTAAATGGAGAGGATCAAAAAGGAGAAACAAAAATGGAAAAGGAAGTTTTAGAAAAAGCCACTTTCGCAGGTGGTTGTTTCTGGTGTATCGAATCGGTTTTTGACGAAACCGAAGGGGTAAAAGAGGCTGTTTCTGGCTATACGGGTGGTAAAACTAAAAACCCGACTTATGCAGAAGTATGTTCAGGTAAAACAGGACATTATGAGGCTGTTCAGGTTACTTTTGATACGACAAAGACAACATATAAGGAGCTTATAGAAGTATTCTGGCAGCAAATAGATCCGACTGATCCAACAGGACAGTTTGCAGATAAAGGCTCTCAATACAAAACGGCAATATTTTATCATAATGAAGAGCAAAAGGTGATAGCCGAAGAATCAAAAAAGAAATTAGAAAAATCCGGTAAATTCGATAAGCCCATAGTAACAGAAATAAAAGAAGCGAAGGAATTTTATCCGGCTGAAGACTACCATCAGGATTATTATAAAAAGTGTCCCGTAAGATATCAGAACTACAAGGTTGGCTCTGGAAGAGAATCTTTCTTGAAAAGAACCTGGAAAAAGCTTAAATAAATATTCCTTAGATCTTCAATAATTCTAAGACATATTCAATTTATAAGTGCTTAGAAAATGTAGTATCTAAATGAGGCAGAAAGAAAACCTCTATAGCGACTATCAATAGACGGATATTCAATGTAATAATAATAAGTCCCCCTCAAACTAAAAGACATTCTGTACTGGATATAATATGTGGGCGACAAAGATACTAATAAGTATTCCTCTTCTCTTCCGTTATATCTATTAATATCTTTGTTATATTTACAATCTAAAGTCATATACAGTTTTTTGAGCACTTCATAATAAAAAGAAGATGAAATATCTATACTTTTAATTCTTACTGAATCGGAAACATAAGTTTCTACTTCCGAATCAAATAAAAACTGAAGCTTAGTTGAAAGAGGTCTAGAATATGTGAAATTACCGCCTAAAAAGAAATTTTCATTACTTTCATCAAAATCTATTGCGCTTCTTTTAACAAAATCAAATCCGGCATAACCCTTAATTTCAAATCCCCTGTCTCTGTTCACACTGTATGGAAAAGCACTTCTAATCAATGTTTCTTCTCTTCCTTTCACAGCATACGCAAAGACACTTCCATTAATTATTTCATTTATTCTTATCGTAGGAACTGCACCCAATCTATCCGAGTTAAATCCTTTTAAGTTTTTAATAATATCTTCAAAATCTCTCCAGAATTCTCGCGCATCAAGGTAACGGGAACTATTCCTTAAGAAATCCGTTATTTGTTTCAATTCTTCTTTGGATATATTCTCGTCTAATTTTCCCAATTCTATCAATTCTTCCTCGATTTTAAGAGCCTGATAAGCCGTTGACAAAGGAATCATCCTGCCAAAACCAATACCGGTTTTTAGTTCCCCCTCAATACCATAATAATCCGAATCTTCTCCATCTAGCCCCTCTCTCCACAAACCATAAAAATAGCCTCCCGATGATAGAAAAACAGGTATAGTTACAGGGTAAATTTTATAATCACCTTCACTTTTAAGACTTGCATCCAGCCTGTTCTCTTCGCTTATTCTATAAAAACGACCACCAGGAGCCATTCTTAAATACCAATCATTTTTTAAGCTATAATTTCTCTTATAGTAACCTATACCCAGAGAACTTCCTCCTCTTGGAGCCACCAATTCCTCGAAACGATAATCACCATTTCCGGAAACAGACAAGTTATGATAGCTAACAATCCCGGGATCATATTCCATAAGATAACTATAACCTTTACTATCATTAACAGAAGCTACAAAACTAATTAAAAGTAATAACATTATACCCTCCCTTTTTTCTAATATAAGATTAAGCTATTTTTAGTATTTTGCAAGATTTATTTTAATATTCTCTTGACATTTATATTTGAATTCCTAAAATGGTAAAAAGGATTATCCGATATGAAGAACATAAAAGGAATGAAATTTAGAACTCTAATAAGCGAACGCAGAATCAAGTCTCGCGTAAAAGAGCTGGTAAAAGAGATTGCGGAAGACAGCAAGGGTAAAGAACTTATTGTAATAGGTATCTTAAAAGGAAGCTTCATATTTTTATCGGATTTATTACGACTCTTTTATCTTTACGATATGCACCCTTCCCTGGGCTTTATTACAATCGAATCTTATGGTTCCGGTAAAGTATCCTCCGAAAAACTGAAAATGCTAAGAGACATTACAACCGATATTGAGAATAAATGGGTTTTAATTGTGGATGATATACTCGATACAGGTAGGACTCTTGCTTTTACAAAGGAATATTTTCAGGAGAAAAATCCTGCTGCTATAAAAACCTGTGTTTTTCTTGATAACCCAGCACGGAGAGTGAATAAATTTAAAGCCGATTATGTGGGTTTCGAAATCCCGGATAAATTCGTAATTGGATACGGTATGGATTACGATAATCTCTTCCGCGAACTGCCTTATGTGGCAGTTCTTTTAGATGAGGAAGAAAAAAAATCAAATTGATCTCACGTTTATAATGAGAAAAAGTCTTGATTATTCAGGAGGTGGTGATATCCT
>CAYYUB010000046.1:0-12018 GCA_964474855.1 uncultured bacterium | reverse complement strand
AAAATATCTCTTCTAACAACCCTAACCGGACAAATGTCCTAACTGTAAATTGGTTAATTAGTAAAAGGGATTCTTCGAATCTGAGTTAGGTTGACAAAATTTGTGAATATTTGTATCTTCAGATTATGAAAAAATTGCTTTTATTGTTTTTTCTTTTGCAGATTACGGTTCTTTTTCTGTTTTATCCTGAATTTTACGGTTTTTACGATGAGGATTTATATCTTACTACAACGTATTCTCTGCAAAATGGTTCTTTCTTTTACGAGAAGGCGGGAGTTTCTGCCCCTCTTTTAGGAATTGCAAAAGGGAACAACGGAACGTTCTCTCAATATCCTCCGGGTAATTCCGCGCTTCTTCTTCCATTTACTATAATTCACTGGAGGCTTGGTTTTCTCAAAAATATTTTGCTTTATATCGGAAGCTTTTTGCTTTTTATTTTGATACTGCGGAAATTAAATATTGACCCTGTTTATTCTTTAATATTTCTGTTGCATCCAACAATACTGTTGTTTTCCCGAACGTTGATGAGCGATATTCCTTCTATGTTCTTTTTATTGTTAGGAATACTTTTTCTGCTTGATAAGAAGAGTATTACAGCCGGACTTTCTCTTGGATTTCTTGTTTTGCTTCGGTATCCGAACTTTATTATAATTATCGGTATTCTTGGGGCTCTTCTTTATACAAAAGAATATAAAAAGGCACTGCTTCTTCTTCCGGGAATTGCTTTCTTTTCTTTTGTACTTCTTGGGTACATCTTGCACGCTTTTGGATTTCCATCCGGACTTTTTTCCATATCGGGAGCAAGGTCGTTTAGCATTCAGTATTTTATTTATAATTTACCTTACTATCTTCTGTCTTTAAATGTCTTATATCCCGGAATGTTACTGGGAGCGATTTTTTTTGGTTTTAAAAGCAGAAAAATTTCTTTCTTTGTCATTCCTGCTTTAGTCGTTATTCTTTTTTATTCCTTTTACTATTATATCGATGGTGGAAGTAATATTATTGAAAAATTGGTCAAGGGGCAGAGATTTATGGTACCAATAATTCCTCTTCTGCTTATACCTTATTTAGATTTTTTGCATGATAAAAAATTTGCAAGGAAAGTATTTATTTTTATTATTCCGCTACTCTTTGTTTTTAATTGCGGCATTCAATATAAACATCATCAATTTGTGAAAAGAGAGCGCCACCTTAGTGAGATTTTGCAGGAAAAGATTAAAGATAAAGATATAGATATTATAATATGCAACATTGATACGGATAAATTGATAAATCCCTATTTTAGTAAAGTAAAATTTATTGAATTATCCGAGGTAAAGGAAAACGATTTAAATTCACTAAAAAATAATTACAATGTTTTTTTTGTTTTTACTGAATTAAAGCGCGGTAAAAATTACGATGAAAAATCGCAATGGATAGAACATTTTGAAAGTGAGGGGTTTGCGACTTCCTATGAATCACAAAATCCTATCCCTATTATTATAATGTCTGAATGATTTTGTAAATTTTAAGGAGTAACAGGTCAAACCTTGAAATGTGAAAAGGTTGATTTTTTGAGTCATGTGTCATGCGTCATGAGTCTCGTGTCAAAAAAAAATAAAAACTTTGTGTCCTCTGCCTGCCCCGTAAGGAAGGATGACTGCATCGGGGTAGAGAGGAACGACCGTACCAGGGTGTCCTCTGTGGTTAATTATAGTTTCGGATTACGAGTTTTGAGTTTCGTGTTGTAAAACTAAAAAAAAATTGTGTAATTAGTGCAATTCGTTGTTAATAAATCTATTAGTTTTTTAGGTAGATTAGGGTAAGAAGCTCTTATTTCTTTTCGGGAGAAGCCCCAACCCCTTTTTTGACAAAATATTAAAATGCTTGTTCGAGTGGAGAAGATTACAGTTATTCTCAATCACTAAAGCTGATATTAAAATGTCTGTAGAGGGAATTGTAATTCCTTTTCTCCTTGCCTGAAATGCTATAGAATACGCCCTGTTCCAAACTTTTTCACTTATTTCTAACCATATAAGTGATTTCATTTCTTCTTTTAGTTCTTTAAATTCTTTTTGATTCTTAATACCGTAGGATAACTCAAGAGTTACAATTCCGGAAGTAGCAACCCTGTTTTCCTTTAATAAATAATCGATTAAAAGAGAAAGCTTTTCATGCCTACCTTTAAAAGCAAGTATCCAGGCTGAAGTATCAATGAAGGTTAAATCCAGAGTATCTTTCATTAAGCGTCTTCTCGTAACTTTTTGAGTTCGTCAAGTGATAAATTCAGATCTGTTCTACCAATTTTCTTTCTTAATCTCTCTCTTTGTTTTTCCTTAATTATGAATTCCAAAGAGTATTCAACCGCATCTTTTTTTGTCTTTAAACCTAATATGCTTTTTACTTTTTTAACTAATTTTTCATTTATATCTATTGTTGTTCTCATTTTATGCACCCCCTTTGCATAAATATAATAACATTTTTATGCATGTCAAGGGGTGGTTAAATTAGGATTTAGAGTTTAGTTAAAACAACAAACAAATTTTTTTAATCTGTGTAGATCTGCATTAATCCGTAGTTTTTTTTAACAACAAAACATTTTTTTTAAATCTGTGTTTATCTGTGTAAATCTGTGGCTAATTATTGTTTTTTCTTTGCGTTTTAGTGCCTTTGTGGCAATTAAAGTATTGACAATTCGATAAAAATGAATATTTTTTAATTGTAAGGAGTTTCAAATAATGCTAAAAAAAGAAAAATCTAAAATAACAAAAAAAGGAGAATCTTCTCTTAAAAAAATAGCCTCTACTGCAGAGAAGGCTTCAAAAAAGGGTACCTCTGAGTATAAAAGCTTTATAGATAAACATAGAAAATCTTTAAAAAAACTCGCAAGTCGTTGAAAATACCCTATACTTTAAAACAAGTTATAAGCTTGCACGATAAAATCATTGAAGAAACAGGCGGACTAAAAGGAGTTCTTAACATCGGATTGTTGGAAGAAGCTTTATATAAGCCTTTTATGGGTTTGGCTGATGGCGTTGAATTGTATCCGGGTATTACTCGAAAAGCTGCAGTTCTGTTTGAAGCACTTGTTTCGTATCATCCTTTCGCGGATGGGAATAAAAGAACTGCTGAGATTGTAACAGTTATTTTTCTCTGGCATGAAGATCATCTGTGGGATTTTAACGAAGACGAAATCGTTGAATTCGCAACTGAAGTTGCCAAAAATAAATTGTCCATTGATGAAATTGAAAACTGGATTAAGGTAAGGTTAAAACCTAAATAGATATCAAATATCTTCTTCGAATCTAAGTTAAATGGCTTTTTTAGGATATAGGATATAGGATTTAGTTAAAACAACAAACAAATTTTTTTAATCTGTGTAGATCTGCATTAATCCGTAGTTTTTTTTAACAACAAAACATTTTTTTTAAATCTGTGTTTATCTGTGTAAATCTGTGGCTAATTATTGTTTTTTCTTTGCGTCTTAGTGCCTTTGTGGCAATTAAAGTATTGACATATCAATAAAATCCCACCATAATATAAATATAACCCTGGAGGTTTTTATGAGAAAACTACTGGTAATGTTTTTTTTAATATCATTTATTTCTTTCTCTTCAGACGATATGACAATATCTTTTAGAAATCACAAATTCGATCCACTTGAAAGTGCTCCAACGCTTACAAGGTCACTGCAAACAATTGAAACCGACGGAGAAAATTACTACATTTTACAATTTACAGGACCTATTTTCACAGAGTGGAAAGATAAAATCTCCGAAGCAGGAGGCATTTTTCATGCCTATGTCCCCCACTTTGCATACATAGTTCAAATGAACCTTAAGGAAAAAAACAAGATAGGAAAATTTTCTTTTGTCCGATGGATTGGTCTTTTTCATCCCGCTTATAAAATTCATCCGGGTGTTTACGAAAAAAGAGATAGAGAAACAGAAAACAAACTCCCTATGGTTATTGCTGAATTTAAAGGTAATAAATTAGAAGTTTCGAGGCAAAAGGAATGCCCGTGCGGAAGGGACGCACTCTGGGTCGAGAACGATCCTCTTCTACAACTTTCTGTAAGATTTTTTACCGGTGCTTCACTTAGTAGTATTGCCCGTGAATTAGAAAGTTGGGGCTCGGATATTCAGCAAATACAGGAAAATAATAATCGAATGATAGTGAGAATTCCTCCGGATTCTCTGAACGCACTGGCAAAAATACCGGGAGTTCAGTCTATTGTGCCATATTCAAAAAAGGTTCTATCCTCCTCCGTATGGAGATATTCCCTGCAGGTCCCTATGGATAGCTTTACCATTGCATCGGACGAAGAACAGTTAGGTAATCCACCCTATCCTATCATGGACACAGTAACAAGTGGAATCACTCTAGCAGATAAAGGAATAACAGGAAAAGGAGAAATTGTAACTATTTTCGATACAGGTCTCGATTACTGGAGCGGATTTTTTCAGGACCCCCAGAATAACCCTCCGGGCTCTAACCACATCGCAGTACAAGCTTATACAAATGAAGGAGGTAATCTCGAAGAAGTTGCATCTGATATTGGAGACAGAGGCTGTTTTCACGGAACAAATGTTTCTTCTATTGTAGCCGGAAACCCATCAATTGCCGACAATCATCCTAACGGCATTAATCTTATGCCTATTTACGACTGGGGAGGACAAACAAGAGGAAACATAGTCGATCATTTCCCTGTAAGGCTTTATATACAGGATTTTGCGTATAATGAAAATGACACCTGCAAACTGGGAAGTTTCAACATGACTACTTCTATGAATAAAGCATATACTACCTACAACTCAAAAATACATCAAAATTCCTGGAATTATAGCGATATCATTGCGGCAGGAGAATATGCTGAAGCAGCAATAGATGTCGATAATATGGTATGGAATAACAAAGATTTTGTGGTGGTTTTTTCAGCCGGAAATTTTGGACCGGACAACAGTAGTATCAGACCTCCCTCTACAGCTAAGAATTGCATCTCTGTAGGTTCATGCTGGGTTCCCTCTTTCGATGTCTCTCCGGACTCCGTAAGTAACTTTTCCGGAAGGGGATGGACAACTGACGGAAGAATAAAACCGGAAGTTGTAACCCCCGGAGGTACTACTCCTACCGCGGCTAATAAAAATTATATCTGGGGAGCTTATCCAAACACAAGTTGGGCTGCAGATTCTGCTCACGGAATAATAAATGGATTGGTCGGAACATCTCAGGCAGCTCCTCAGATATCCGCAGCCTGCGCTATGATAAGACAGTATTTTAAAGACGGTTTTTCCCCAACAGGCGACACCCTAACCGGAACTCCTTTTAATCCTTCCGCCGCCCTTGTAAAAGCCATTCTGATTGCTTCCGCAGTTGATATAAAAAATGGGAATCCCGTTCCCAGCAGGGCAGAAGGCTGGGGAAGGGTTGTACTTGACAATGCCCTTTTCTTCTCCGGAGAATCAAGTACATTATTTGTCTCGGATAATACAACAGGTGTAGCCACAGCAGATTCGGTTGTTAATATGGTAGATATTCCATCCGCATCTGACCCCATAAAATTTGTACTCGCCTGGAGCGATGCAGCCGCAGCCGCAGGGGCAAATCCCACACTTATTAACGATCTCGATTTAATTGTGACCGCGCCTAATAGTAATAGATATCTGGGCAATGTATTCTCGAATGGTTTTTCTAATACAGGAGGATCCGCCGACAGGGTAAACAATGTTGAAGTGGTATTGTTACCTTCATCTGCCCCAGCGGGGGTTTATCGCGTCACTGTTCGCGGTTACAATTGCCCAAATGGATTAATTCCTTTTGCAATTGTAGCATTAGACGGGAATCAGGGATCAACAGGAATTCCTGATGGGGATAAAAACAACACAAAAGGATACAAATATTTAGTTATCAGAAGTCCTTTCATTGAAAAAACCGATATCCGGTTAAGCATCATAAATACATCAGACGTTGATTTATCAATATACGACTTAAATGGAAGAAAAATGGCAACCCTCATAGACGATAAAATGAACCCCGGCACTTACTCCACAAAATGGGGAGTAAATTCGGTTGCCGGGATTTATTTCGCAATTTTAAAAATAGACGGGAAAAAGGAAGAAGAGAGAAAGATTATAAAAATCGCCAAATAAAAAAAAGTAAGGCGTGGTTATGTAATCCAGTGTATATACGTGTTTATCTGTGATTGTTTCTTTTTTTTGTCTAAATCAGTATTCATCCGTGGCAAATTTTAGATGTTATGGGTTGTATTTAACGCGAAAAGCAAACGGCGAATAACGAATAGCGTATTAAAACTTGACTTAGATTAAATCTACTTTATATTACGATTATGAAAAAATTGTTGTTATTAATCGACGGTTCGTCTCTTGCGTACCGTTCCTATTATGCCTTTATTAAAAACCCTTTAAAAACATCCAAAGGGGAACCGACTTCAGCGATTTTTGGTTTTGCCAGAAGTCTAAAAAAACTCTCCGAAGAATTAAATTTAGACTATGCTGTAGTTTGCTTCGATCTTCCCGGTCCGACTTTCAGAGAAGAAAATTTCGCAGACTATAAAGCAAAAAGAGAGAAAACTCCCGAAGACCTTGTAACGCAACTTCCACATATAAATAAATTATGTGAAGCGGCAGGATTTTCGGTAATAAGCAAAGAGAGATACGAAGCAGACGATATAATTGCCACCCTTACAGAAAGAGCTGAAAAAGAAAACATAGAAACAGTAATATTTACTCTGGATAAAGATCTTATGCAACTTGTCTCAGACAAAGTAAAAGTATTAAACATGCACCAAAAAGGAGTAGAATGGTACGACAGAAAGAAAGTTGAAGAAAAATTCGGCATCCCTCCTGAGAAAATAAATGATTTCCTTGCTCTTTCGGGAGACCCCTCGGACAATATACCCGGAATCAAAGGAATAGGGAAGAAAACTGCGGCAAAACTACTAAAAAAATTTAATTCTCTTGAAGGTATATTTTCAAATATCGAACAGATAAAAAATAACAGTATTAAAAACAAGCTGATGGGTAAGGAAAAGGAAGCACAGCAATGGAAAGATTTAACCCGCCTCGAAAAAAACGTACCTATCTCAGAGGAACTAACTGATCTCAAATACAAAGGTGTAGATTCCGAAAATTTAAAAAATCTACTAAAGCATTTCGAATTCTATTCACTCATAGAAGAATGGCTTGGAAAGGAAGAAACCTCGCAGAATTTCAATAAAGTCAATTCAATTGAAACGAAAGAAGGACAATCAATATGCATATATCATGATAAAAATCAATTTTATATTTCCATCGACAACGACGTCGAAATTACCGAAAAAGATACCTTAAGATTACGCCTTGCCAACTTTGAAAAAAACCCTCTGATTTTAGAAGATACAAAGAAATTCGCGCATCTGATCGGCTTTTATCCTAAAAACAAAATTTTCGATCTTTCTATTATGCATTACTTGCTCTATCCAAACAGAAAAGATCATTCTCTCGGAAGAATACTGCTGGAACAAGGAATAACTGCGAGGGAAGGAGAATCAACCTCCGTTTTCATGCAAAAAGCTTATGAAGTATTGCAGGACAATTTGAAAAAGAATGACCTTTTAAAAGTTTACAGCGAAATCGAAGAACCGTTGATTTCTGTTCTTTATGAAATAGAAAACCATGGATTACTGATCAACAAGGATCTATTAGTTGAATTAAAGGATTCTATAGAAAAAGAACTTGAGAAAATCGAAGAAATTGTATATAAACTCGCGGAAAACAAATTTAACTTACGCTCACCAAAACAATTGAGCGAAATTTTATTTCTTAAACTTAAATTGCCTCCTATAAAAAAGACGAAAACCGGCTTTTCAACAGACTTTGAAGTACTTAAAGCACTCTCTCCCAAACATCCTATAATACCTGAATTAATTAATTTCAGGGAATTAGATAAGCTCTTAGCCGCCTATGTAATTCCACTAATAAATTGTGTGGACAAAGAAAGTGGCAGAATACATCATGAGTTCCAGCAATCAGTTGCGGCAACCGGAAGGCTAACTACTACAGCCCCAAATCTTCAAACCCTACCCATAAGAACAGAAAAAGGAAGGAAAATCAGGGAAGCAGTTATTGCTCCACAGTACAATCAAATTCTCTCCTGCGATTATTCTCAAATCGAACTACGAATCCTTGCGTATATTTCAAACGACCAAAAATTAATAAGTGATTTTGAAAATAATTTTGATATACATCTCCAGACTGCCTGCAGAACATTCGGTGTCGAACCGGAAGATGTTATTCCGGAAATGAGAAGAAAAGCAAAAGCCGTGAATTTTGGTATTATTTACGGAATAAGCCCATTTGGACTTTCCAGACAACTTAAAATATCAAATACAGATGCAAGTAGTATAATAGAAAAATATTATACCAATCATCCCGGGGTAGAAAAATGGCAGAAAGAAATTATTGAGGGTGCAATAAATTCAGGATTTGTCAAGACAATCTTCGGTAGAAAAAGACTCATACCGGAGTTAAAAAGCCTTCGGGAAATGGAATACGGAAAAAGAATAGCGATAAATACACCCATACAGGGCAGCGCGGCGGATATAATAAAAAAAGCAATGATATTAATTAATAAAGGATTAAAAAATAAAATGTTAAAAACAAAAATGATTCTTCAGATTCATGACGAACTCCTCTTTGAAGTACCCTTAAACGAAAAAGAAGAAGCAACAAACCTTATAATACCTGTCATGGAAAATGCGGGAAAATTAGTTCAAATACCTTTAAAGGTAGATTATGCTTTCGGTAAAAATTGGAATGAAGCACATTAATAAGGAGATATAATGGATGTTATTCTACTCGTTACTATCTGTTTCTCTAGTTTTTTTCTTGCTTACAAATTTTACGGAACTTTTATAGCAAAGAAAATATTCGAATTAAATGATAAAAAAAGGACTCCTGCCCACGAATTTGAAGACGGAATTGATTATGTTCCCACAAGAAAAGAAATTATCTTCGGCCACCATTTTGCTTCTATTGCAGGCACGGGTCCAATTGTAGGACCCGCAATTGGTATCATCTGGGGATGGGTCCCCGCAATAATATGGATTGTTTTAGGTACAATTACAATAGGAGCCGTACATGACTTTGGCTCACTTGTCCTTTCTATAAGAAATGAAGGTAAGTCTATCTCGGAGATAACCGGCAAGTATATAAACAAAAGAACTCAAAGAGCATTCTTCGCTATTGTTTTTCTTGAGCTTTTGATAGTAATTGCTATTTTTGGGCTTATAATGGCAATAATCTTTAATATGTTTCCCCAGTCTGTTTTCCCGATGTGGTTTCAGATACCAATAGCAGTTTGGCTTGGATGGATGATCTACAAAAAAAATGGGAATTTAGCCTTATTTTCTATTATTGCGGTTATTATTATGTATTTGACAATTGTAATAGGAACGATGATACCACTTACAATACCAGGAATCGGAATTATCCCGGCAACCGGTGTATGGACGATAATTCTCCTCATTTATGCGTACATAGCATCTATGCTACCGGTAACAACCCTGCTCCAACCAAGAGACTACATAAACTCTCATCAGCTTATTGTGGCTCTATTTCTTCTTTTCGTGGGAGTATTTACCTCTGCTTTTAGAAATCCGAATTTTCATATAGTAGCCCCGGCAATTAATTTCAGGCCCCAAGGTGCTCCGCCAGTAGTACCCTTTATATTTATAACCATCGCCTGCGGAGCGATATCGGGTTTTCATTCACTGGTTTCCTCCGGAACTTCTTCAAAACAGCTCACTAAAGAAACGGACAGCCAGATGATCGGTTACGGAGGCATGGTAATGGAGGGAGTACTTGCTACACTTGTTCTCATTGCGGTCGCTGCGGGTATAGGAATCGCGTATCAAAGCGGAGAAGGAAGCCTCCTCACCGGTATCCCCGCGTGGACAGCCCACTATTCTTCCTGGGCGGCAGCAGAAGGACTAGGTTCAAAAGTCTCCGCTTTTGTGATCGGCGCTGCCAATATGATACATTCGATTGGAATATCCAAGAGTGTTGGAATTGCAATTATGGGAGTATTCGTTGTATCATTTGCCGGTACAACACTTGACACTGCAACAAGAATTCAGAGATACGTTTTATCTGAATTATTCGGAGAGGTTAAAATTTTTCAGAATCGCCAATTCGCGACAGCTGTTGCCGTAATAACTGCAGGAATATTGGCTTTCGCAACCGGCGCAAGCGGAAAAGGAGCTTTAAAACTTTGGCCATTGTTCGGAGCAACGAATCAAACTCTCGCGGCACTGGCTCTTTTACTTATAACCTTATGGCTAAAAAGAAAAGGCGGCATAAAATTTTTGATCTCAGGAATACCATGTATTTTTATGGCATTTATAACAACATGGGCCCTTGTAATAAACCAGATTCGTTTCATTAACAATCAGGACATCTTACTCTTGACTCTCAATTTAATAATACTATTTCTCAACCTTTGGATAATAGTAGAGGGAACGATTATTGTTTCTAAAAAGGCAGATTGACCCGGAAAAACTCAAGAATAAAACCTATAAATGTAAGAAAAGGCGGGAATATTCCCGCCTTTTCTTACATTCTTATGCAGATTATTTCTTCTTTACCGTAAAAAGACCGTCTTTTTCGTATCCATAAAATCTCCTGCCTGAATTCTATAAAAATAGACTGCATTTGCAAGCTTTCTCCCAAATTGACCACTTCCATCCCACGTGACTTCATAATAACCTGCTTCAACTTCTTCATTTACAAGGGTATTCACTATTCTACCCGCAACATCAAAAATCTGAATACAAACTTTAGTAGGTTCAGGGCATCCATACTTTATCACAGTCTTAGAGCTAAACGGGTTAGGATAGTTTTGTTTAACAAAAAAGATTTTTGGGATTTTCCTTTCTTCAATCCCACCAGAAGGTACATGCAGGTGTGCGGGAACAATCACTTCCGGCTCATCAGGATCATTACTGGTAATAACAATATCCGCATAGTAGTCACCAATATCTAAGTCGGTAGCGTCAAAAGTAACTTCTATAAGTATACTGTCACTTGCCGAAATGGTTCCTGAGGCTGTATCCAAGCTGATCCAACCCGGCATTAAACTAAATTCAATAGCGTAATTATCCTCGACAATTGTTGGGCTAATAAACAGACTGTCTACACCGGCATTACCCATACCCATAGTCTCATCCGGACTCTCTATACCAAAACCACTCGGATCGTTAGGAGCTACCAGGTACTGAAACCTGATTTTGTTGGAATTTTCGTAGAAGATAATCTCGAATGTCTTGTTGTTACCTCCACCATAATCGGGGATATTATTATACTCGATTACAAGATAGCTGTTTGGAGCAGTACCAAAAGTCTGGTATCTTATATAAGAAGCATCAGGTGGATATAAATCCCGGGCAAAAGGTGCAATAACTCCATCGTATTCATCTGCATACGGTACATTGCTTGGATACCAATCATCAGAACCGTTGAAACTCAGCCAACCATTTGAACCAACACCAATTTCAGTGAAATCCGAGCCGTAATAGTTGAAGGTAAATCCAAGTGGAATACCTGTTTCAAAGTCGTCATCACTCAGGGAAATAGAAGTACCGCTACTAACATCAATCCAATCAAACGTCGGACCCCCCGGCTCATTGCTATCTTTCCAGCGATAACCGAATCCGTCAGGACCACCAATTCCAAGCACCATCGCAGGATAGACACGGGTGTCCTCTTCACCCTTTTTAATTTCAACCAAAGAAACCTCTCTATTTCCTTTAGTAGCAATAGACTCTCGTAATGAAAGCAAAGGTCCAAATGGCTCTCCTTCAATTGAAATATCAAAGTTTAGATCACTAACACCTGTATTATAAATCGTTAAAGTATGAGTAGATGTCTCTCCTTGATTTAGAGTATCACTTAGGGAATCAGGTGAAACAGAGATATCCGGCGGCTCCGCACATTCACCCTGTAAGAAAACACTTACAGTTGGTTCATCCGGGTCATTGCTTGC
>CAYYUB010000045.1:0-12404 GCA_964474855.1 uncultured bacterium | reverse complement strand
GGGGGGATGAATTTAATAAAAACAATTAAAATGGGTTGGGTTGTGGGCTCTGTGTTCTCTGTGTCTCTGTGTGATAATAATTTTTGGGGATGGGGGTTAGCGGCTTGACTTTGGGTTAAAGGATATTAATATAATCCCATGATGGATTTAGATGAAATAATGTCGCGAAACGAGAGATATCCTATAAAGAAAGAACGTTTTTCTACTTTGAAGAATTTTTTAAAGAAGGTTCTCTCTTTAAAGAGATTTCTTCCTTTGAAAAAACGTAGATTTATTATATTGAACAGTGTATTTTTCATATTTGGTGCAGTGATTGGAATAAATTTGTCAATATTAAGTAGTTTACCTGATGTTGATTCTTTGGCTAATTATGAGCCGAAGCTCTCTACCGGTATTTACGATATAAACGATAAACTTATTTTGGAAGTTTTTGAGCATAGAAGAATACCCATAATTCTTGATTCTCTTCCGGATTATATACCGGCAGCAGTTGTTTCTCTTGAAGATAAAAAATTCTACGATCATTCTGGTATTGATTTAAAAAGGATTACGAAAGTTATTTGGTTGAATTTTGTCAGGAAAATTGGTCGAAAAAAATGGGGGGCGGGTGCCAGTACTATTACTCAACAGCTTTCAAGAAATATTTTTCTTACTTTGAAAAAAACTATTCTAAGGAAAGCAGAGGAAATATACCTTGCTCTTTTAATTGAAAGAAGATATACAAAAAAAGAAATACTTGAAATGTATTTAAATGAAATTTATTGGGGTTATGGTACTCATGGTGTAGGAGCCGCTTCTCGTTACTATTTCGATAAGGTGCCTGATAGTTTATCTATTTCCGAGACTGCTGCTCTTGTAGGTCTGATTCGGTCTCCGGGATATTATTCTCCTTACAACAGTTATGAGAGGTTCATAGGGAGACGTAATCTGGCGTTGAATGAAATGTTCAAAGAGGAAGCGATTTCACAGGAGCAGTTTGATTCTGCACTTGCGGAATCTCTTACGGTCGTGGATCACTCAAAAGAAAAAATTGTAGGCCCTTATTTTATAAATGAAACAAAAAGGAGAATGGAAGCACTTTTTGGCAGAGCTTATATAACTTGGGGAGGATATAAGGTTTATACGACAATGAATCAGGATATGCAGGAGAAGGCTGATAGTCTTCTGGAATGGGGACTTAAAAGAGTGGAATTATACTGGCATCTTACAAAGAAAGAAGCTATTCCGGATTCTCTGATTCATTCCGAGAATATTCCTTATCTGCAGGGAGCAATGGTGGTTATGGATCCCGGGACTGGTTATGTGCTTTCCCTTATTGGAGGTAGAGATTATAAACATAGCCTGTATAATAGAGCTATTCAGGGTAAGAGACAGGCTGGTTCGGCTTTCAAACCATTTCTTTATACCGCGGCTATCGATAACGGATTTTTGCCTTCGGATTTTGTATTTGATCTTCCGATGATTAAAGAATTGGGAGGAGAAGTTTATGCACCTAAAAACTATGACGAGACTTTTATGGGAAGAATTACTTTGCGAACAGCTTTAAAGAAGTCCAGAAATGTTGCTTCTTTAAATCTATGCCAGGAAGTTGGACCCTTTTCTGTTGTTGAGTATGCCTATCAAATGGGAATAGAAAATCCTCTTCAACCTGTTCTTTCGATTGCGCTTGGATCATCAGATGTTTCGCTTCTGGAAATGGTTCGCGCTTATTCAACAATTGCAAGTTTTGGTGAGAAAGTTAACCCTATATTTATACGTAAAGTCGTCGATAGATACGGCAATACCGTATACGAAAATAGAGTTGTTAAACAGAGAGTTCTTTCTGATGCTACCGCATATATAGTACTGAATATGATGGAGAGTGTTTTTGAAAGTGGTGGTGGGACTGCTTTTTATGCAAGAAGAAGCGGTTTTGCAAAGCCGGCGGGAGGAAAAACCGGTACCACAGATGACTTTAGCAATGCCTGGTTTGTAGGATTTACTGCGAGTCTTAATGTGGGTGTTTGGGTTGGATACGATTACCCTAGGAGTATAGGAAATGGTGCAAGCGGTGGGGCGGTGGCCCTTCCTATATGGACTGAATTTATGAAAGCGGTTTGTGATTCTACTATGAACTATGATTTTCCTGTTCCGGAAAGTGTAGAGTTCAGGTATATTTGTTCTGAAAGTGGGGAATTGGCAACTTCAAGATGTCCTAATGTTGTAAAAGAAATATTCAGAAAGGGGAACATACCCAAGACTCAGTGCCGGCTTCATGGTAAGGGAAGACCAAGGATAGAAAGGCCAATAGAGATGCTTGATGGGTTTAATTTTTAGGAGGACTTTATGAAAAGAGATATTTTTTATTTTTCTGTTATTTTATTTTTATTGTTAGCATCCGGGTTTTTTTACGTACGAAAATACTCTCCGCTATATAATAGACTGCTTGAATACAAAGAAGAAAATAAGACTCTTGTTTCTATCGTAAATGATTTAAGAAAAACTACAGAAAAAGCAGATACACTCGGAGAGGAAGAAAAAGTAAATTACTTGGTTCAAGATATTAGAGATATGGTTGAAGGTGTCGAAATCGAGCTTGAAAGGGAAGCAATATCAATTACTTTGCCCTGTAAAAAAATGTTTCCTCCGGGTTCGGTAGAATTAAGTGAGGAGGGGCAGGAGACCTTACTCAGAATAGCGAATGTTTTAAAAGAAATGCCTGAAAGGGATATCCGAATAGAAGGACATACTGATAATACAGGTATATCCGGAAGTTTGAAGGAAGAATATCCTACTAATTGGGATCTTTCTGCAAAAAGAGCGGTTAATGTTGTTAAATTTTTAATTGCTAAAGTAAACATAGAGCCGTCTCGTCTGGCAGCTGTAGCTTTTGGAGAGTATAGACCAATCGCGGATAATGGTACTGAAGACGGACGAAATAAGAATCGGAGAATCGTGATTGATGTCTTGCCGGAATAGACTAAAAGAGAGAATTGCAACGGATCAACACAGATAAACACTGATAAAAAAATATTTTTTTTAAAACAAAAAAGTATTTAAGGATGGGTGGATGATTAGTCCGTGCTAATCCATGAAAATCAGTGGTTAATTAAGGGTTGAGGGATGGGTTTAAAACAATAAAAAATCTTGCGTTAATTTGTGTAATCTTGTGGTTAAATAAAAAAAGGAGGGAGTTTTAATGAGAGTTTTGATTTGTGATGCGATAGCCAAGGAAGCTGTTGATGGTTTAAAAGGACTCGGGATTGAAGTTGTGGAAAATACTTCAGTTGAAAAGGAAGAGCTGGCTGGAATTATAGCTGACTTTGATGGGGTTATAATAAGAAGTAGAACTAAAATAAGAGAAGATCTTATTGATATAGCAGCGGGGAGTGTGAAATTTATAGTTAGAGCAGGTGTTGGGCTTGATAATATAGCTGTAGAATATGCAATAGAGAAAGGAATTGAGGTTATAAATACTCCTGAGGCTTCTACAAATGGTGTTGCCGAGTTGGCTGTAGGACATATGTTTGCACTTCTTAGGCATATACCGCAGGCAACTGCCAGCATGAAAAAAGGAGAGTGGCCGAAGAAAAAACTTAAAGGTAATGAGCTTGGTTCCTGTACGGTTGGCATTATAGGTTTGGGAAGAATAGGTAGAAGAACAGCTGAGTTGGTTCAGGGGTTTGGCGCTGAAATTCTTGGATATGATCCTTATGTCACGGGAGTTCAGGGTATGAACATTAAGATGGTCGAGCTGGATGAGTTACTTACTTGTTCGGATATTGTTTCGCTTCATTCGCCCCATACGAATGAAACTCACTATTTGATTGGCGAAGAGGAACTTGGAAAGATGAAAAACAGTGCGTATCTTGTGAATTGCGCAAGGGGAGGGGTTATTGATGAGGATGCGCTTTATAAAGCACTTAAAAATGAAGATATAAGGGGTGCCGCATTGGATGTTTTTGAAGAGGAACCTCCGACAGATTTAAAATTAATGAAGTTGGATAATTTTATATGTACTCCGCATTTAGGTGCTCAGGCTGTTGAGTCTTCAAATAGGGTAGGAGAAGAAGTAGTTAAAAAAGTAGCCTCTAAATTGTAAAAAGAACAGAGTTTTCCGGCTGTAGCCATTGTTTTGTAAGAGGAGGGTTGCCGTTTTTATAATTTTAATCAGACGCTTTCCCCCTTTTTTCTATGTCTTTACTTTATTTACGGAAAAAATCCCTTGACAAAAATTTTTTTTTCCTTAAATTTCTTTTATGATAAGGTTTTTATAGGTTAATGAAATTTTTTTTGAGACGGAGCCCTGAGTTTTGAGGAAAATCATTTAAAAATGATATTTTTTTATCTTTTAATAAAGGAGGAGAAACTTTGAGAGGTAAAAATAGAACTAAAAAGGATTCTCTAAAAAAGACGGAAAAGCTTCATAAGAAAGAAGCCGTGAAATTCGGAGAAAAGTTCGTTTCTAAAGATCACCTTTTTGCAACTCTTCTTGAAAATATACCGGATCTTATATACTTTAAAGACAAAGAATCTCGTTTTGTCGAAATAAGCAAGTCAAAAGCGGAGCAGGTCGATATTCCTAAAGAGGAACTAATAGGTAAGAGTGATTTTGATTTTTATGAGGAGGGTGAGGCAAAGATGCGCTGGGAAGAAGAGAGAAAAATTATGGAAACAGAGGAACCGATTGTAAATAAAGAAGAAAAACATACGACTCCTGATGGGGAAGAGGGTTGGACTTCGACGACGAAACTTCCTCTTTATGATGAAAAAGGAGAAGTAATCGGGACCTTTGGTATTTCGAGTGATGTCACAAGAAGGAAATTTCTCGAACTAGAAAAAGAGAAGAAGATAGTGGCACAGAGAGAGGAATTAATAGAACTCTCAACGCCTGTGATTGATGTATGGGAAGGAGTCCTTACTGTTCCTATAATGGGAGTTCTTGATAGCGAGAGAGCGTCAAGGATTTCAGAAGCTCTGTTAACTCAAATAGTAGAGAAAAATGCGGTTTCGGCCATTATCGATATTTCGGGTATAAGTTCAGTAGACAGCGCGGTTGCCGATCTGCTGATTCGTACAGCGAAAGCGGTGAAATTGGTGGGTGCGGAGGCTATATTAACCGGAGTAGGGGTGGAAATAGCCCAAACGATTGCTGATTTGGGAATTGATATGGAAGGTCTTAAGACAATGTCTACCCTTAGAGACGGTTTGAAATATGTTATTGATAGTAGAAAGAATAGAAAGAAGGTTCTCTAAGGGGTGCCGCATTGGATGTTTTTGAAGAGGAACCTCCGACAGATTTAAAATCAAGGAAGTTGGATAATTTTGTATGTACTCCGCATTTAGGTGCTCAGGCTGTTGAGTCTTCAAATAGAGTAGGCGAAAAGATCGTTAAAAAAGTAGCCTCTAAATTGTAAGAAAAACAGAGTTTTTCTGCTGTGGCAGTTATTTTTATAAGAAGAGGATTGCCTTTTTTGTACTCTTAATCAGGTATTCTTTCCCTTTTTAGTATGCCTTTACTTTATTTACGGAAAAAATCCCTTGACAAAAATTTTTTTTTCCTTAAATTCCTTTTATGGTAAGGTTTTTAGAGGGTTATGAATAACTATTTTACACATCAATCTAAATTTAAAAGATAGTTTTCGGGAAGGTATTTATTAAAGGAGGATAGCAGTTAGTGAAGGTGAGAAGATGAAAAAAGACCTTGAAAAAGACCTTAAAAAAGATATTGAAGAATGCCGTAAGAAGCTTGAAGAAATCACGATAAAAGTAAATCTGTTTGATGCTCTTTTAGAATACTTTCCGGATAGAATTTATTTTAAGGACAAGGAAAGTCGTTTTTTGGATGTTAGCAAATCGAAAGCGGAAGGAACAGGATTTTCCAGAAAAGAATTTAAAGGTAATACAGATTTCGACTTTTTTTCCGAAGAAGAAGCAAAAAAGATGCGTAAAGACGAGGAAAGAATAATGGAGACAGGAAAGCCTGTTATCGACAAAGTGCAGAAGATTGAATCGCCGGATGGTAAAGAAAAGTGGTTTTCTGCTACTAAAGTTCCTTTTTATGATGACGGGGGAAATGTTATGGGTACGTTGGGTATTTCCCGAGATATTACCCGCTTGAAGATTCTTGAATTAGAAAAAGGGGAAAAAATAGAGGCGCAGAGGGAGGAGCTTGTAGTACTTTCGGCTCCTGTAATCGATATATGGGAAGGAATTCTTACTGTTCCTATAATGGGAGTTCTTGATAGCGAGAGAGCGTCAAGGATTTCAGAAGCTCTGTTAACTCAAATAGTAGAGAAAAATGCGGTTTCGGCCATTATCGATATTTCGGGTATAAGTTCAGTAGACAGCGCGGTTGCCGATATGCTGATTCGTACAGCGAAAGCGGTAAAATTGGTGGGTGCGGAGGCTATATTAACCGGAGTGGGAGTGGAAATAGCTCAAACAGTTGCTGATCTCGGAATTGATATGGAAGGTCTTAAGACAATGTCTACTCTTAGAGATGGTTTGAAATATGTTATTAATCGCAGAAAAAAGGCATTGTAAGAGATGTTGTTTCTCTATTTTAGATGTGAGTGTTTATTTCCAATCGACAAAGTCTTTGAAGGAATAACCTTTTATTGGATAAGTAGGAGGTAGCATTTTGGCCAAGAAAGATGACGGGAAAGAGATAGAAAGACTGCGCAGGGAGAATGAAGAATATAAAAAGTTAATAGAAGAAATGAGCGAGGGTTTTGCTTTTCTGGAGGAAGATTTAAGTTTTTCTTTCTCAAACCCCGCGTGCGATAGCATTTTTGGTGTTACTGAAGGTGGTTTGATGGGTAGAAATTTAGTAGACTTTTTAAGTCCTGAGTCTACTAAAGATGTACGAAAGAAAATTAAGGTAAAAAAGAAAGATAAAAAGAATGTCTTTGAAACAGCGATAAAAACCGGGGATGATAAAAGACGTTATTTATTGATAAGGTCAAATCCACATTTTGAAGAAAAAAATAAGTTTGTTGGGTCCTTTGTTTTTTTCTATGATATTACAAAGCGAGTTAGAATGGAGGAAGAACTTATTTTTGAGAAAGGGCTATTAAGTTCGCTTCTTAATACGATACCCGATTTGATTTACTTTAAAGATAAAGAATCCCGTTTTATTAAGGTGAGCAAATCCAAGGCAGATCAAGTTGGGCGCTCAATAGAAGAAGTCGTTGGGAGTACAGATTTCGATTATTTTACCGAGGAACATGCAAGACCGGCTTACGAGGATGAGCAAGAAATAATAAAAAAAGGTAATCCAATAGAAGGAAAGATAGAAAAAGAAACTCATCCTGACGGGAGAGTAACCTGGGTTTCAACGACAAAGATTCCTAGGTATGACGATAAAGGAAATATAATTGGTATTTTAGGTATTTCAAGAGATATAACAGAGAAGAGACTCTGGGAACTGCAAAGAGAAGAGAAGATGGCGGCGCAAAAAGAGGAACTTATAGAGCTCTCAACGCCTGTGATTGATGTATGGGAGGGAGTTATTACTGTTCCCATATTGGGGTCTCTCGATAGTGAAAGAGCATCGAGAGTTTCAGAACATTTGTTAACCCAGATAGTGGAGAAGAGAGCAGGAGTAGCTATTATAGACATTTCTGGAATAAGCGCGGTAGACAGCGCGGTTGCTGATCGGTTAATACGTACAGCCAAAGCGGTACGATTAGTGGGAGCTGAAGCAATATTGACCGGGGTTGGAGTAGAGATAGCTCAGACGATTGCCGATCTTGGAATTGATATGGGAGGACTTAAGACGATGTCTACCCTGAAAGACGGTTTGAAATATGTTATTTCACGCAAAAAAACGAGTGTGGAAGAGGAGAAAAATGGCTAGATTGACACGTATGCATTTAGGCGATATTCTTGTTGTTCCTATTCAGGAAGAACTTCATGATACTGCCGCTGAAGAAACAGGAGAGAAGATAATCAGAGAAGCAGACAATTCTAATATTAAAGGAGTAGCTATAGATATTTCTGCTCTTGATATCGTGGATAGTTTTCTTGGGAGACTACTGCAGAAGATTGCCTGGGGACTAAGGGCTATGGGAAAGCAGGTTATACTTGTTGGGATTCAGCCGGAAGTGGCGGTTGCTCTTGTTGAACTTGGTTTGTATCTTGAGGAAATAAATACTGCGTTTGAACTTGATTCGGCTTTGGAAAAATTAAGAGAAATGATAGATGAGGATTCTAGATGAAGGAGGAGATCTTACGTATCCCCATAAATAAGGAGATAGATGTCTTGATAGCGCGACGTGAAATAAAAAGCGAAGCTGAGCGTATAGGTTTCAGGTGGATCGATCAGACACGAATTGCTACAGCCGTTTCGGAACTCACAAGGAATATAATAAAGCATGCTTATAGAGGGGAGGTTATAGTTAACAGAGATGATGGAGGGATCGAGATTATTTGCCGGGATGAAGGTCCTGGTATTCCCGATATTGAGCAGGCTTTGGAAAGAGGATACAGTACAACGAATTCACTTGGTATCGGACTTATCGGAGCTAAGCATCTTATGGATGATTTTGAAATTGAAAGCACTGATAGCGGGACAAAGATTACCACTTACAAAAAGTTGAAATGAGCACGAAAGAAATATTTCCTTCTATAAAATTTACTGTCGAATCCGACGAGGATATTTTTAGAGCTCGTTCGAAGATGGCTGAGTTTGCGGGTAGTATTAGTTTAACAGAGAAGGAAATAGAAGAATTGAAAATCGTAATAACTGAGATTTCAAAAAATATTATAAAACATGGTTCTTCGGGTAAGTTGAGTATTTCTTTTGGAAAAGGTGAAGAGAAAAGTGTATATATCGTAGCTGAGAACCCTACTGATAATTCGGATACGACACAAATCTTTGATGATGGATACAGTACTGCAAATACTCTTGGAATAGGGTTGGGTGCTGTGAAGAGATTACTCACGGATGTTAAAGTTAAGGTGGAAGATGGTAAATTTATTTTAACCGGAAAGAAAATATTTACCGAAAAGAAGAATAGTATTATACAAACCAGTGTGTATAGTCGTCCTAAACCGGGGTTCAAGGCCAATGGAGACGCTTATTTTATAAAAAGGTATGATGATAAGGCGATAGTAGCGGTTGTGGATGGTATAGGTCATGGAGATAAGGCTAGTGAAGCTAGTAAAATGGCTTTAAAAGTTCTTGAAGAAAAATTTAGAGATGATCTTGAGCAAATAGCTGTTACAGTTCATAGAAAGTTACATGGAAGTAGGGGTTGCGTTTTGGGAATAGTTCGTATGGATAAAGAAGGTAAAATAGAATATCTTGGAGTGGGGAATATTCGGACACAGATTTATACGGTAGAGATGTATAAACGACTCGTTTCCTTTGACGGTTTATTGGGTAGTAATATGAGAACTCTCCGGACTGATCATCTTACTCTTAGTACACCCTGCTTGATCGTCTTGCATTCGGATGGTGTGTCTTCTTTTAGTTTTGAAGATAGACGGATTGTATACAGGCCGGTTATGGAAATTACAAAAGAGTCTTTCGAGAAACATAAAAAAAGTTCGGATGATGCTACTTTATTGATTGCGCGGATTCCGTAGCGAGGTAAAGCCACTAAAATGGAAATAAAAAAAACAAAAAATCACCACAGAGAACACAGAGAAATTAATTGTGATGAAAAAAGAAAAAAACACCGAGGACGCAGAGGAAAAGAAAAGGAAATGGCCACGGATTAACACAGATGTACACAGATCTAAAAAAAATGGGTAGTGAGAAGGGAATCCGTGCTTATCAGTGCAAATCTGTGGCTAATGAAAAAATGATTTTGCATTTTAATATGTCATTTTGCTTTTTAAATTTTAATATTTCGTTTCCTATGAAGACTAAACTAAATGAGATATTTTTTTGTAAAAAAACAAAGAGTTGGTGGTTTATATCATAAAGGAGGTCTATAATGGCTAAAAAAGAAAAAGGTAAAGTAGAACTCGAAAAAAAGATAGCTGCTTTACAAAAAGAGAATAAAAAATTAAAATTAGATAGAAGTTTGTTGAATTCACTTTTAACGTATATCCCGGATAATATCTATTTTAAGGATAAAGAGAGCAGATTTGTCAGGGTTTGCAAGGCTTTTATTGATTATTTGGGGTTTAAAAGTCCTGAAAAAGTAATTGGTAAGACCGATTTTGATATTTTTGATGAAGAGCATGCAAGACCAGCTTACGAAGATGAGCAGAAAATAATGAAGACTGGAGAACCTATACAAAAGGAAGAAAAAGAAGTATATCCTGACGGAAGTGAAAAATGGGTCGAAACGACCAAGGTTCCCAGATACGACGAAAAAGGAAATATTGTAGGTACTTTTGGAATTTCAAGGGATATAACAGAGAAGAAGCACTGGGAGATGGAGAGAGAAAAGAAATTAGAGGCACAGCGAGAGCAACTTATAGAGCTTTCAACGCCTGTAATCGACGTATGGGATGGAGTTCTCACTGTTCCCATATTGGGTTCTTTGGATAGCGAAAGAGCATCAAGAGTTTCTGAGGCTTTGTTGACCCAGATAGTGGAAAAGAGAGCAGGAATAGCAATTATAGACATTTCCGGAATAAGCGCGGTAGACAGCGCGGTTGCAGATCGCCTTATACGTACAGCCAAAGCGGTACGATTGGTGGGGGCTGAGGCTGTATTGACCGGGGTAGGAGTAGAGATAGCTCAGACGATTGCCGATCTGGGGATCGATATGGAAGGTCTTAAAACGATGTCTACACTAAAAGACGGTTTAAGATACGCTATTTCCAGAAAAAACAAATAAAAGGTAGTAAGTTATATTTTAGAACGTAAAGGCAGGTTGTTTTTTGAAAAAGTAAAACATATTTGTCTTTAAGGGGTTATTAGTTTTTACTATAAGTGTTAAAATCCGAAAAATTATATTGACAATTTAACATAGATTGGTAAAATACATTATAAAGATGAAAACCCGAAAGAAACGAAAAAAGTATGGTCTGGATATTTCTGATGATTATAAGGAGAAGTATGATCTTCTGCTCAATAATATGAGAGAAGGTTTTGCGCTTGTTGATGAGGATGAGAATTTTATTTTTTCAAATCCTATTTCGGATAAGATTTTTGATGTTAAAGAAGGTGATTTAAAGGGCGAATATCTTGGCACATTTGGATATTTCTCAGATATTGCAATATTAAGAGAAGCTGAAGAAAGCTTAATTTTAGAACAGGAGCTTTTGAACTCTTTGTCGGAAAACATACCGGAGAGAATATATTTTAAGGATAGGGAGGAGAATTTTGTGGAACCAAGTAGATTGAAAGCTCTTAGCGAAGGATTAAGTAGCGAAGAAATGAGAGGGAAAAAGTTATTGAAAGTTAATATTGATGGAAATGTTTGTATAATCAGAGAGAGCAAAGGGGTGTTTAAATGAATGAAAAAACCAGGGATTACAAAGAGAGTGATAATATTACGGTAATGAATGTTCTTCTAATTGAAGATGCTTCGTTTGCGGTTACTTTTATTAGAGAGACTCTGACTTATTGTGAGGAAGCCGAATTAGTTAAAGCCACGAAGTTTGCGTTAACCAATGTGGAAACTCTTGGGGAAGCACTTAAGTGTCTTTCGGAAAACGAGTTTGATCTTATTTTGCTTGATCTTAATTTACCGGACAGTAAAGAATTGAATACGCTTGATAGTGTAAGAGAAAATGCTCATAAGGTACCAATAGTTGTAATAACCGCGTTAAGTGATGAAGGTCTTGCGCTTGAAGCAATGAAAAGAGGAGCGGAGGGCTTTCTTGTTAAGGGGCAAATGGGTGTAAATGCACTTTTGCAGGCGATATTCTTTGCCGTAGAACGCCACCAGATTCTGATTAAATTGGAAGAAAAAATTCGAGAACTCAAGAGAAGCGAAGCTCGTTTTAAGAATATAATAGAAAAAATCGAAGATGCCGTAATAGTTGCAGATAAGGAAGGAGTGGTACAGTTTGCAAATAGTTCTTCGAAGAAGTTTCTTGGAGCCTCTCCTGAAGATCTTATAGGTGAAGATTTTAAGTTTCCTTTGGATGTTGACCAATTGAAAGAAATTAAAGTAGGAGGTAAAGGGAAAAAGGGAACCAGAGCAGAAATGAAAGTTACCAAAACCGAATGGGAAGGAGACGGAGCGTATCTTATTCTACTCCGAGATATTCAAAATGGTAAGAGTAAAAAGTAAGTTATTAAAAAGGAAATATAATTTTAGAGGAGGAATTTTTGTCTGACTTATCAGTTCATGTTTCCAAGGGATGTCTTATTGTTCCTGTTCAGGGAGATATTGATGATGAAAGGATGCAGGCGATCCAGAAGCAAGTTTTAGAAGGGGTTGAGGACACAGGAGTTAAAGGAGTGGTGATAGATTTATCCGGAGTTAGTATTATAGAGCCTTATTATGCGG
>CAYYUB010000044.1:0-12458 GCA_964474855.1 uncultured bacterium | reverse complement strand
AAAATCCTGCTTCTTCTCTCATTCTTGACCCTTTTGTTTACTTAACGGGTTCAAGGATGTTCGGCGATCTTGCTAATGTTTTAAGCGGGGGGATTAACTTGCAGCAGGGTGAATATGGGCTTGGCGTACACTTTGTCTTTCATTCGGTAGGGGATTTACATGACACAAGAGGCACCTGGAACGACCTAGATGGTGACGGACTACCTGATCCCGGAGAAGAATTCTATAATGATCTAATAAGTAGTTTTTCATCACGTGAAGGAGCCGTTTTTGCTACCTATTCGAGATGGGTTGGAGATTTTTCTGTAGGAATGGGTCTTAAGTTTATTTATAAGAGAATTCACGATGCCGTCGCAGTTGGAGCCGGGGCCGATATTGGAGTTATATACCAGATGGAAGAGTACTCAATTGGAGCTGCAATAAAAGATATTACAACTTCTCCAATATTCTGGGAAGGAAGAACTGCGCATATTGCCCCCTCTTATCAAATAGGTTTCGGATTTAATCAGAAAATAGGAAAAATACCTGTTCTTATGGAAGTTGATCTTATTCAAGATGACTATGGTTTTAATCATTATTGGGGTCTTGAAGTTGATATGAATGAATGGTTAAATCTCAGGGCTGGTTTTTTCAATAACAATCAGTTAACTGCAGGCTTCGGAATAGAAAAGCTTCGATTTTTAGTTGATTATGCTTTAAATATACATTCCGAATTGTTAATGTCTCACAGGGTTTCTTTATTGTATAAACTTTGATATTAGTTAGTGAGTTAGTGTGTGGGTGAGTTGGTGGGTTAAAAAACAGACAAACGTACTAACATACTGACCAAAATAAGACCTTGTACGCTTTATATTTGATTTTTGTCATAGTTTTATTGCTTTGTTGATTAAAATGCCAGAATAGGCAAATTTTAGTGTGTTTCAGTGGAAATATGGGGTTATTTCTGTTCTTTAAATTCTTTTTTCAGGTCATATATAGCATTAAGTGCTTCTTTTGGAGACATATTGTCAGGGTCAATAGATTTGATTTTATTTAATAAGATATTTTCTATCTGGAAGAGTGAGTTTTGTCTTGTTTTTGGCGGATGTTTTCTGATAACTCTATCATCGTCTCTTAAATCCGCAAGTAAATCTTTGGCTCTCGAGATTACTTCTTCCGGTAAACCTGCAAGTCTTGCAACTTCAATGCCATAGCTCCTGTCGGCCGAACCTCTCTTTACATCCCTTAAGAAAATGACTTCATTTTCCGTTTCTTTGACTGAAACGTTATAATTTACGACTGTTTTATAATATTCTTCTAATTCAGTCAATTCGTGATAATGAGTTGCAAAAAGAACCATAGGTTTTTCCGAAATTGAATTTAGATACTCAATTACCGACCAGGCAATGGAAAGACCATCATAGGTGCTGGTACCCCGGCCAACTTCGTCTAAAAGGACAAGACTTCTGCTTGTTACGTTATTTAATATATTTGCAGTTTCATTCATTTCCGCGAGAAAAGTAGAAACACCGCGCGCCAGATCGTCAGAGGCACCAATACGGGTAAAAATATTGTCTATTATTCCTATTTCTGCACTTTTTGCCGGTACGTAAGAACCAATCTGAGCCATGATGGTTATCAAAGCTATCTGACGTAGATATGTAGATTTACCTGCCATGTTGGGTCCGGTTAGAATAATTACGCTTTCGCTTTCGTTCAAATTGACATTATTAGGTATAAACTCACCTTCATTTAAGATTCTCTCGACTACCGGATGCCTTCCACCTTCAATTTTAATGCCTTTGATATCGGATATTTTCGGACGACAGTAATTACCTACAAGGGCAAGTTCTGTAAATCCTGCTATTATGTCAACGATGGAAATACCTGTTGCTGTTTCTTCGAATTCATTGATATAGTTTTGTAATTGCTCTATTAATTCTTCAAAAAGTTTCTTTTCGATTTCATTTCGTCTTTCTTCTGCAGTTAGAATCTTTGATTCGAAATCTTTTAACTCTTCGGTTATAAATCGCTCAGAATTCGTAAGTGTTTGCTTTTTTATATAATTTTCCGGAACACCTTTAAGTTTTGCTTTGGTTATCTCTATGTAGTATCCGAAAACTGAGTTATATCCAACTTTAAGCCTATCGATACCTGTTTCCTTTCTTTGTTCTTTTTCGTATTTAAGAACCCAGTTTTTACCCTCAGAGGTAATTGTTCTTATTTTATCTAATTTAGAGCTGTAACCTTTTTTAAAAATTCCGGCATAGCTAATTCTTGCAGGGGGGTCGGTAACAATTGAGTTTTCAATTAGATTTATGATTTTCTTTAGATATTTTATTTTTTCTACTTGTTTTTTAAATATTGGTGAATTTAGAGCAGAAAGAGTTTTCTTTAATTCACCTGCAAGGGAAAGCGATATTTTTAAGGAAATTAAATCCCGGGGGGTTGCTCTCGATGTAGACAAACGACCGGTAATTCGCTCAATATCATAAATTTCTTTTAACTTTTCCTGGACTTTTTTTAAGATATTTCTTTTAAAAGTTAGTTCTGCTATACCGTCAAATCTCTCCTCGATTTCAACCTTATCTGTAGAAGGGAACAGCAACCACTTTTTTAAAAGGCGGCTTCCCATAGAGGTTGAAGTCTTCTTGATCGCATCTAAAAGAGCTCCTTTCTGAACTCCATTTATTTTGGTGATTAATTCCAGATTTTTTATTGTCGCTCCGTCCAATGACATACCGTTATCGGGATTAAAGCGTGATATTTTCTTTATGTGTTTTAATGTCGTTTTCTGATTCTCGGTTATGTAAGAAAGCAGGGCTCCAGCCGAACAAACTGCCAAGGAGGTTTCACTAAGACCGAAAGAATCTATCTTTAAAACTCCAAAATGATCTTTAATAAGCTCTAAAGCAAAGTCTCTATCAAACCTATAAGGTTCAATTTTTGTAATAGGAATAGAGTCCGGTAACTCGATCTGCATTCCTTCCGGAATTATTAATTCTTTGGGAGATAAACGGTTCAATTCATCAATCAAATTTTTTATTTCACCGGACTGAAATTCTCCTGTGGAAATATCAGAAAAAGCAATTCCGTATGTGTTTTCATTTTTTATCACTGAAGCAAGATAATTATTATCCGTTTCTTCTAACAAAGAAGGACGCATCACAGTTCCTGATGTTATAACTTCGACAACTTCTCTCTCTACCAGACCTTTTGAGGTTTTGGGATCTCCTACCTGTTCACAGATGGCTACTTTCTTTCCTGAACGAACAAGCTTTTCAATATAAGAATCAGCCGCTTTAATAGGGATACCTGCAAGCGGAGCTCTAACTCCTTCCCCCATAGGTTTGGAGGTTAAAGTTATATCAAGAGTTTCAGAAGCAATTTTTGCATCATCGTAAAACGTTTCGTAAAAATCACCTATATGGAACAGTAGAACTGAATCTTGATATTTCTTCTTTATTTGAAGATACTGTTTAAGGAGTGGAGTCAAAAGCTATAAAACCGTGGAAACCTTTATTTTTTATAACCTCAAGATAATTTTCCGCATCATTTCGATTCCCAAACTTTCCGGAATAAATTTTTGAATACTGACCTTCTTCTCTTATAAAATATTCTACAGCATTTTCTTTAAGCTTTCCCAGGAAGTATTCCAGCCATTTCTTGTCTTCGTAAGCTCCAAGTTGCACGGTGTAGAATCCGGTTTCAGTTTCTGCTTTTGGTTCAGTCTTTACTTTTGGTTGTTCAACACTCTTTTCTTCTTCTTCAATATCCTTTTCTTCAGGGGGCAACTCTTTTTCTTTCCCGTCAGAGAGTAAATTTTTTAGTATTCCTTCCATTTTCTTCGATTTTGTAGAATCTCCTGAGTTTGCATAGCAATACTTCAACCAATAACATGTCTTGACAAACATTGGAGATTTCTTACCTTTTTTAAATATTATTTCAAAATGATCAATAGTTTTTTCGAAATCTCCTAAAATGTAATAAAGCATTCCAATTCTAAAAAGAGAGGAATCCGCATAAGGGCTCGTGGGTGCTTCTTTTACGATTTGCCTGTAGTATTCAACTGCTTTTAATGGATCTCTAATTTCTAATGCCTTTTGATATTTTCCTTTAACTGAATATTCGGCATTGATAAATAATAAAATAAGAAAGAAAATCATATACTAATTATTCAACACCTGCTTAGGTTTAACGTTCCGAAAGAACCGCAATTATCACATTTCCAGCTAAATTTACTCGTTTCATTATTACATTTAGAACATCTGAATAATTGACTTTTATCCATTTGATTATTAATTTTTGTAAGATATTCGGAAACCATATTACCATCTATTTCATTAGAAATAATAGCTATTGAGAGAAGAATGTTGTAATCGTTCAAATCAAAGTTTTTTATAGATTCTTCAAGAATCTCATTTGCCTTTTCCAACTGGCCTCTTTTCTTCAATATTGAGATATAAGACGCAAGTATACATATATTATCAGGATTCTCTTCAAATTTACTTTTTAAATACGGTTCAAGAACGCCAAATTGTCCTTCTTCAAACATGTATTCTTCCAGCAAGGGAAGATATAAAAATGCTTTGTCCGGATCGATAGATATACTTTTTTTAATCCGTTCGAGTCCTCCGCTCTCATCTCCCTGTGAAATCAAAAGTTTTCCATGTAAATAGTAGGCATAAGAGATATCTTCCTTTTCTCCGATTGAAATAAATTTGTTTGCCTTTTTTTTGTCCTTTTTGGAAACTTCTACTACAAGATTCGTTGCGTAGTGAGCAAGTTCTTTTGCGTTAAATACTTTTTTAGCAATACCGAGTGCCTTGTCCCATTTCTCCATTTTTTCATATGCACTCATTAATTTGTTCGATAATACCGAATTATTTGAATTTTTATTGTGAAGAGTTTCAAGCATTGGCAGTGCTTTTGCCCAATCTTTATTTTTAAGATAATCTTCAGCCAGAGCTTCTTTTAATCTACTTTTTTGCTCATTGGTAAGCAGAGGATTTACAAGAAGATTTTTATGGATTTTTATTGCCCTTACTATTTCACCTTTTTCCCTGAGCAGGTTACCTGTATACAGGTAACTTTCTATGTTTGACGGGTCCTTCTCCAAAACTTCTCGAAACAATTTTATTGCATTATTTTTTTCTCCTTCAATCATTGCTTCAAGGCCTTTTACGTATGAAGTGTAATGGTTTTGGCATTTAAGCCTTTCTGACATTCTGGAGAATATTGCTAAACCCACCCAAATGAGTATAAAAAAAAGGATGAGATATATGAGAAGGTTCATTCTGTAGTTTCCTCCTCTTTTTCTTCAGCTTCAGCCACCTCTTCTTCCTCCTCTATTAGTTCTTCTATTTCTTCTCCTTCTTCTTCTTCAAAAGGTAAATTTTTCAAAGCTTTGACTTCTTTTTGTAAATTTCTATTATCCTTTAATATGTCCCTCATCTGGAATTTCATTTTTATGGTATTAACACCTGATAGGATTATGGTGAGAACAATTCCGACAATAATCGATTCTATTACCAATAAGGTCAAGGAAATGTTTTCAAATTCCCATACTAAAAGGTAGAAATTAACCATTGTGTTTCCGTTTTGTGTCCCAACAATTATACCCAAGATCAGAAATATACCTGAAATTAAAGATATTATTAAAGTCATCAATCTGCCTCCTTTTTTATTTTCCCTACAGGAACGCATCCTTTAATTTTATATATCTTGATGATATATTCAAATCCGATTTTAGCAACCCCGGGAAGTATAATTATTTTTCCATTAGAAGTTTTTCCCAATTTTTGTCCTTTTTTACCATTTTCAATTGTTAAAACAGACATTTCCTTTCCCAATAGTTTTTCTGCTATTTTCTTCGAAATTTTATCTTGAGTTTTCATTAAAAGTTGTAATCTTTCCTTCTTCACAGAATCCTCTACCTGATCAAGGAAGAGGGATGCAAGGGTGCCATCTCTTTTCGAATAGGCAAACATGTATGCCTGGTCAAAACGAATATCTCTGACTACTTTTAGTGTATCCTGGAAATCCTCCTCGGTTTCTCCCGGAAAACCAACAATAATGTCTGTAGTAAGTGTTAAATTAGGCATTAAATTTCTTGCTTTTTTAATCAAATTGATATAGTCACCACGCAGGTATCTACGCATCATTTTCTTCAATACTTTATCTGAACCCGACTGAATGGGAAGATGAAGATATTTGGTTATAACGTTTGATTCCGCCATAACCGGAAACAAATTCTCAGGTAAATCAGCCGGGTGCGAGGTCAGAAAACTTAGTAGTTTTAAACCTTTAATTTTGCTTACTTTTTTTAAGATACCGGGGAAATCTACACCCTTATATAAATACGCGTTAACATTTTGACCAAGAAGCGTAATTTCATTGACACCTTCTCCTACAAGCTTCTCGGCTTCTTTTGAAATATCTTCTACGGGACGGGACCGGAGGTTATTGCGAAGATAGGGGACAATGCAATATGAGCAAAAGTGATTACATCCCCTGGTAATAGATAAATAAGCGTGAGTTTTGTTTCCTTTCGTAAATATATTGGAGTATTGTTCGCATGAATTTTCCCTCACCAGTCCCATATCTTTTTCCTTAAGGGCGTCTATGAGCGAACGATAAGAATCAGGGGGAGCAACAAAATCCACTACCGGATGATTTTTTAGTTCTTTATCGTATTTAGCTACACAGCCAAGAACCGAGACAGAAATACCGGGCTTTTCTGCTTTTAGACTTTTAAGGGAATCCAATCTGCCAAGCACTCTCTTCTCAGCGTTTTTTCTAACCGCGCAGGTATTGAAAAATATATAATCGGCATCCTCTATTGCGGAAACTTCTTTAAAGTTTTCCTTTAATAATAATGTTCTAATAATATCGGAATCATACTTATTCATCTGACATCCGTAAGTGCGGATATAGAATTTATTTCTCTGTTTTGCCATATACGAGCCCCTTTTCCAATTTGCGGATTTCCACAGGGATAATACCTTTTTTCTTTCCGTTTGCGGTAAAATGGATTTTAATGTAATTCGGGGTTATGCCGGTTAACCATTTTCCGCCAAGGCTACTTTTTCCTTCAATTATCACATCGTAAACTTTTCCAAGATTTTTACGAATGAATTCAATCCGTTGGAATTCTCCAATTTCTTTTAATTTATTAGCTCTTTCTTTTCTTTTGGAATCTTGAACCTCATCGGGATAGAGTCTTGCTAGTGTGTATGGTCTTTCGGAATACCGAAAAATATGAAGATGGCTAAAGTGCGTTTCTTCTATAAGGTTTACGGTATCTTTAAAATCCTCTTTGGTTTCTCCGGGAAATCCGACGATAAAATCTCCGGCAAAACGTACATCTTCTCTTATTTTTCTTAATTTTTCTGCAAGCCATAATGTTTTCTCTCTGGTATACTTTCGTTGCATTCTTTTTAATATTTTATTGCTTCCGGATTGTTGAGAGAGATGTACATGTGGCATAAGATTTTTATTCTCAAATAACCTGATAAAATCCATATCGAAGTAATCTGGCATGATAGAGGTTAACCTGATTTTTATATCAAAGTCCAGAAGCCTTGTAAGAAGTTCCTTTAAGCCCTGTTTTTTGTAGTGGTAGTTTCCGATATGAATACCCGTTAAAACTACTTCTTTATATCCCTTCTTAATTAATTTTTTAATATTTTCAATAATTTTACTGTCAGATATGGAATAACTTTTTCCTCTGGCATAAGGTACTATACAATAAGCGCAGAAATTATTACAACCGAACTGTATAGGGAGATAGGGGCGAGTCCTGCTGCCAATTGGTTCGTATTCATTATCAACCAGTTTATTTTCATCAATATAATATTCTTCTTCAAATTCATAAGGAAAAAGTTTTGCCTGGCAGCCAAGTATTCTTACTTCTTTGGCGTTTTTTTTAGCTTTTCTATACAATTTTCTGCTTTCCGAGCCCGCTCTCGCAGTAACCGCGCAGGTGTTTATATAAGCAATATCAGGGCTTCCTTCAAGTGAAACCACATCATTGCCTTCTTCTAAACTTTTTTGTTTCAAACAATTGGTGTAAAATTGATTGATTTTACACCCTAAAGTGTTAAAAGATACCTTCATGTCAACAATTTAGATAATTACAATCACTTGTCAATGGATGTTTTGCAAACATTAGTCGTCAGTCATGAGTCCAGAGTCTTGAGTCAAAAAAACAGCCCACATCACATCATAATGATTAGAACGCAGATGAACGCAGATTTAAAAGGATTTTATTTTTTGTTTTCCTAAAACCTAAGACCTGTTATCTGGTACCTGAATATTGCCACGGATTTACACGGATACACACTGATCTAAAGAAATATTTATGTTGACAAAAATAGATATATTTTTATAATAATGATGTATATGGAGTTACTCAGAAATATTAAAATCAGTTTATACGGCTTACAATGGAATATTTATGATTAATGTTAGTACATATAAACTATGTTAGCCATATGCATACGATGAACGGCCTAAACAAATAGGAGTCTGAAGTGATCATAAGAAAAGAAACGGCTGCAGATATTGAGGCAATAACCGAAGTCACAATAGCGGCCTTCAAAACTCTCGTTATCAGCAATCAAACAGAGCATCTCATAATAAAAGCATTACGGTCAGCGGATGTACTGACTATTTCTCTTGTGGCGGAAATTGATGAGCGTGTTGTTGGGCATATTGCTTTTTCACCAGTAACAATTTCTGACGGAACAAAAGACTGGTACGGACTGGGTCCGATTTCTGTGTTACCAGAATACCAGAAGCAAGGTATTGGGAAATCGCTTATAAACAAAGGCTTGTCCTCGCTGAAAGAATTGGGCGGACAAGGCTGCGCTCTTGTTGGTGATCCGAATTATTATAAACAGTTTGGATTTAGGAATTATCCAGATCTAGTCTATGAGGGAATTCCACAAGAAGTTTTCCTTGCCTTACCGTTTAACGATAAGGTGTCGCAAGGTACTATTAAGTTTAATGAAAGTTTCTTAACAACTGGCTAACGCTGCGGGTCAAGATCGACTCGCTAATCGCTTGCGACTTATCCGCAGCGTTAGGGTTCAAAGAACCCTTTACCGATAAAGAAAAGAACATTAATCGTTCTGATAAATGAACTTTACAGAACAATGGACTTAAATTATCTTGTCAAAGGAACCGGTTTAATAATATAAATAAAAAGACCTGTTATCCGGCAACCAAATAGCGCCACGAATTAGTAGTTAATCTTCAATTTTGAATTATACTATTACCTTTACCCTAAATACTATACTTTATATTCTCACTGCTAACTATTAATTACTCCTCGCTTTTCGCTACCTTTTTTTCCGGTTTCTTTTTTCTGCCTTCCACAAGTAAGCCTGCTATAAAACCTATTATAAGACTGACAAGTATTACTACAATTTTCGAAACACTAAAGGTTTTAAAGAAAAAATTCAATTGCATTATTCCGGCATTGCTCCAGATAAGAATTAGAGCAAGTATTAAAGCTATTCCCCATACAATAAGTTTTACTTTCATTTAAACCTCCTGGTTTTAGTAATTTTAGGGGAAATATGGAAAAAAGTCAAGGGGATAAACGGGACCGACGAGATTTGAACTCGCGACCTCTGGCTTGACAGGCCAGCGTTCTGACCAGGCTGAACTACGGCCCCCAATAGTTTCGAATGTAATAATATAGAATTACTATCTTTTGTCAAGGTATGTAAGCCACACACCACACCAATTTTTTTTAACCACAGAGTACACATAGAAACAAAAAACACACTGAGAACACAGAGAAAAAAAACAAATGTTGTTTTTTTGACTTCTTACTTAAAAAATACTATTTGTCTATTTTTCAATTTTATTATTTAACTTAGTGATGAAATAGTTTGACATTTAGCTAAATTTTATTATAATTTATTAATAGAAAGATACCACGCTATTTGCTTATTGCTCTATAGATTGGTAGCATTAAGTATAGTTTTAAATTTAAAATTCGCGATTTTCAATCTTTCGCGGGAGGTAAAATGTATAATAGATTAGTAAAAGTTTTTGTTGTTCTTGTTTTAGTTTATTCGATTTGTGTTTTTGGGGATGATTTTATATCCAAATCCGTTGATAGTTTTAAACCAATTATTGAAAAATTAACGAAAAATCATCCATTAAGTTATCCTGGAATTAACCCACCGGAAGATGTACGAAAAAGGTCAGCTTTTAGAGCTGATTCTCTGGATTGTATTCTTGAAGGTGGATATTTTGTAGGGCTGTGTTATTCTCTTTTTGTAAATGACACACTTGCTTTTGCCAATTTCGGGAGAAATTTAAAAATACTTAATATTGCTGATTCTTCTAACCCTGTTTGTGTGGGGGAATTTAAGCTTGCTTCAATCGCGTGGGATATTTTTGCAAGCGATTCACTTGTTTACGTTTCGGCAGGTGACAGTGGACTCCGTATAATAGATATTTCCGACCCTGTTTTTCCAACAGAAGTCGGATATTATAATCCAACCGGGGGAATGGGGGGTATATATGTAGTAGACACTTTTGCTTATATAGCAACCAATAGTTCGGGATTTCAAATCATTAATGTTTCTGATCCGGAAAATCCCGTAAAAGTTGGCGAGTTTAAAGAAATATCATTAAATTCAGAGAGTAGAATAGAGGTAAAAGATAACCTTGCTTATGTAGCCTTTTCATACGGTGGAGTAAAAATTATCGATGTTTCTAATCCTTCCTCACCGGATACGGTTGGAAGTTACGATATGGGAGGGATGGCGAGCGCAAAGGCGGTTCGTATAAAAGATACCCTTGCATACGTTGCACTAGGGGATTCGGGTTTCTGTATTCTGAACGTTACGAATCCAGCTTCTCCGGAATTTGTGGGCGGGTATGTTACGGGCGGTTTCGCCCTAGATATCTCCGTAAGAGACACAATAGCATGTCTTACAGATGTAGATAATGGTATTACAATCTTCAATGTTTCAGATCCAGCTTCAATTTCAATAATAGATGTTTATAAGGGAAATACTTTATCAGCATATATGAGAGTCGAATTGATGAGAAATTTGATTTGTGTTTCGGATTACGGTTATGGATTTAGAATAATAGATATCTCAAGCGGTGTATCAGAAATAGGAAATTATGATACTTGGGTATTATCCAATGGGATAGCTGTAGTTGATACATTAGCGTTTATTGCAAGTTATCCTGCTGGACTTCATGTTATGAATGTCTCAAATTCTGAAACTCCTTCAGGAATCGGATATTGTGATACAAGATTAGACGCTTACGATGTTTTTGTCGCTGACAGTTTTGCTTACTTTGCTAATAGTGATTCCGGTTTATCTATAATCAATATATCAAATCCATCATCACCATTCCAAATAGGGAGTTGTAATACCAGAGGAATTTCTTATGGCGTTTTTATAGAAGATACGTTGGCTTATATAGCGGATGAAGATTCGGGGCTATCTATTGTAAATGTTTCAGATCCAACTTCCCCGATAGAAATAGGAAATTGTTATACTAAAGATGAAGCCATGAATGTTTTTATTCAGGATACCTTAGCATTTGTTGCTGATGCAGACTCCGGACTTAGTATAATTGATGTATCTGACCCAACAAACCCGTTTCAAATTGGAAGTTTTAAAACGGTTGGATCCGTTAATGACGTATATGTTCAGGATAGTTTTGCTTTCCTTGCAGATTTTGGGAGTAAAGATTTTCGAATCCTTAATGTTTCGAATCCTGTTTCTCCTACCGAAATAGGAAGTTATCCGGGAATAGAAGCATTTAATATTCAAGTAATAGATACCATAGCTTACGTTGCAAGTTATGCGGATGGGTTGCAGATATTAAACATCTCAAATTCTCTTTCTCCTCAATTAGTAGGATATTATACTACAGAAGATTGCGCTTTTTTTGATGTTTCTTTGGCAAACAATCTTATCTATGTAACGGACAGTTTAGATGGTCTCTACATTATTCGCTGTCCAAGTCTATCCGGCATAAAAGAAGAAAAGCAAGAGTCTTTAGAAGGAAACTCAGCCGGTCTTATTATTCCCTCTAATATAGCAGTTAATTCTATAAGTTTTATATATAAAGGAAATACACCTTCAACGGTAATCATACGGGATGTTACGGGAAGAGTGGTAAAAAAATATCCAGATGTTAGACCCGGAACACTCCTTAGATTCGGTGATAAGGAAATTTTATCCGGTATATATTTCATTTCTGTTAAGGGAAATGATAAAGGCGAGAAGATTGTTTTGATAAAATGATAGTAAGATTTCGGATTTAGGGGTTGAGATTTAGTAAAAACAACAAAAAAAATCTAAGTAATCTGCGTATATCTGCGTGCAATTATTTGGGTTGAGTGTGGTGTGACTTTGTGCTCTCTGTGGTCCAATACCAGTTGACAAAATTTTAGAAGTGGTTAAGATAAAATTATGAGGAAAGGTATTGCC
>CAYYUB010000043.1:0-12565 GCA_964474855.1 uncultured bacterium | reverse complement strand
CAAGCCGTGCCCAGAGCCACCAGGCTCCGTATGCTTTTTGATTTGCGTTTAAAGATACAGAATGCGCTGCGCCACAGTTGTACCAATCGACTCCTTCTTCGTGCTCAGTTTGCCATTCAAGAGCCCAGTTTCCTAAAGGATTCGCACTGTCTGCGACGGAAGAGAAATAATTACAATTATCATGCACAAATTCATAATAATTACCGTCAGGATCATGTCTGTCAAAATCAGCAAAATCAAAAAGCCATCTGTCGTTATTCTGACAATATGACCTTATCGAATCATTTGCCGCTTTGTTATTTACGTCATCGTGTATATCAACATGACCTGTCATATATATAAACGTTACCCCAGGGTAATCTACTTCTAACTGCGTCATTGGTCCAAGGTATTGATCCCAGAGAACCCCACTTGCATATCTCTCATCCACCTGTCCGCACCAGGACCACATAATCACATTAATATCCGAATTTGCCGGATTGTCCAGATATTCTCTGGTTTCATTAACCCATTGAGGAAAATATCCAACGTCTCCAGCCATTGCATAGTCATGCATGTCAAGAGCTTCTCCGGTTCCGCCGTTATTCCATGCAAAGATGCTATCCGGTAAGTTGAGACCCTTCCCACCGTTATTTGCAAAGTCAACAAGCCCTGCCATACCTTCAGTTACTATTTGTCTGCCATGAGAAGTATGTCCATAAGCTATATGTAGGTCATTTTTGGCTTCTTCAATCCAGCTTTGTGGTATTTGGGTTATGCCAACACAGTGATGATCGATTGTTGAACCTGAAAAATCGAAGATATCTTCTTCATCGCAAGATGAACCGGAAAGCAGAATAAAAAGTAATACAGAACAGGCATAAAAGGCTATTTTGTTCATTTTTTCCTCCTGTTTTTATAGTGAATATATATAATTGTAATAATTATTTCGGCAGTTGTCAAGGATGTTCTTGGGAAAGTTTAATTACTCTCGATAATATGGGAACACATACTTATGAATTTAACAACACCAGGGGAAAAAAGAAAAGATATTGTTTCATATCTTGATACAGAAAGCGCGGTGTGTGTTCTTGTGTTTTCTAACGTCGATAAAAAGAAGAATGAAAAATTTCTTGAAGATTATAAAGTACCTTTCGTAAAATCTTTTAAATATTTAGGCGACAACCCGGAAAAAGCTAAAAACCTATTCGAAACATTAACGGAGAAGGACGACAAACAACTCTAACCACAACTAAACTAAAAATTCAACCACAAGATTACCCGATTCCTCCCCCTATACACTCTGATTTAGTATAGATTCGCGTAAGATTTTTTAATCTGAAACCTTGAACCAGATACCTGGGGCCTATTATTCGTCTCCAAATTGATAGGTACAATGAGGACAGACTTTTGCATTTATCCAGATAAACTCTCCGCATTGCGGACATCTTTTCTTATCGAAAGCCTTGGGAGATTTCCGCATATCATTAACATAATTTTTTATCTCATGCGGATCACTGACGCCTTCGAACGTAACTTCCACCCCACCCGTACCTGCAGATGCAAAATATACACTGCCAATTCCAAAAAGTCTTTGTCCTACACGCTGCGTTACTCCAACTTCCCTTATATCCGTTATTCTTATTTCGCTTTCATTTCTTGCAATGAGACCGTTTCGAGAGCGAACACAATCTTTTGTTACTGTGTATGTGAGTGACAATCTCCTGAATAAAACTCTCAGGAGAATAACAATCCCAAGTACTACTGCAACAAGCGGCCACAATTTAATTTCTTTGACGTACATCACAATAGCAACCACAATAAAGATCAAGGCAAAAAAGAATTGACCGATATAATTAAACCAGGAAGGATGAAGATTGGCTCCCATTAAATCTATATCTTGATCTTCAACACCCATTACTACCTCCTTTAATATAAAAAATTTACGAAACAAACTTTAGATGTCAAGTGTTAAGAGGTACTTAGTCGCAAGTGATTTGGTTCGGAGTCAATAATTTCTCCCCGTTTACGGCTTACCGCAAACCGTTTCGCAACAAATCTTTTCACATTTTTCTATTAATATCTTTGGGGGGTATGTGGTGGACTTAGCGGAAAGCGGATGGCGGACAGCGGACAGCCTAATAGCGTTGCATCTCCGCAATTAAACCATGGGGATTACCCTCTTGACTTATCGTTACCTAATTCATATATTTTAAGAAATGATAACGGAGGGGAAACAATGAATATAGGATTTATCAAAAAACTAATAAGCATAGTAGAAGAAGACAATATAGAGGAAATCGAATTTCAGCGTTTCTGGACCAGAATAAGAATATCAAAAAATAAAAGTCAAAAAGGATCAGCCCCGAAAGTATCAGTAACGAACTTAAAAAAGGAAGGAATAGAAGACCTAAGTACTACAGCAGAAGTCACAACAGAAGGAGAAACCGATCTACAAACTATCAAATCTCCAATGGTAGGAACTTTTTATCGAGCACCGTCTCCCGATGCTCCTCCCTATATCGAGGTAGGGGATAGAATCAAGAAAGGAGACGTGGTTTGCATTATTGAAGCAATGAAAATAATGAACGAAATCGAATCCGATATAAGAGGGGAAATTGCAGAAGTCTTAGTCTCTAATGAAGACCCTGTTGAATATAACCAACCTTTATTCACAGTCAGGAAATCATAAACTATGGATATTAAACCAATTTTGAAGAAAATGATGGAAACCGACGCTTCCGACCTTCATTTGAAGGTGGGAACGCCGCCAATTCTCAGGATAAACGGGGCGCTTGCTCCCTTAGAGATGAATAAATTGAGTAAAGAAGACGTAAGAATAGCCGCCTCTTCTCTCATGACAAAAAAACAGCAGGAAACATTTTTAAAAGAAAAGGAAGCGGACTTCGGTATCGGGATTCCCGGTGTTTCCAGATTTAGAGTAAATATATACATTCAGAGAGGCAGTATAGCTCTTGCCATAAGACCTATATCCAGGGAAATAAAAACCATTGAAGAGCTCAACCTTCCTGCGGTACTCAATGACTTAGCATTTGCGACAAGAGGTCTTGTTTTAGTAACAGGAACAACAGGTTCGGGAAAATCAACTGCCTTGGCTTCGATGATTGACTATATCAACAAAAATAAAAGAAAGCACATTATTACTATCGAAGACCCAATAGAATATCTGCTTACGGATAAAAAATCCATTATTTCACAGAGAGAAATCGGGACTGATACGAAAAGCTTTGCCAATTCCCTAAGATACATTCTCCGTCAGGATCCGGACATCGTAATGATCGGAGAAATAAGAGACGCCGAAACGATGGAAACGGCAATAAAAGCAGCAGATACAGGGCACCTGGTTTTTTCAACCCTCCACACACTAAATGCACCGGAAACAATAAACAGAATAATAACTTTTTTCCCTCCTTATCAACATCATCACATCAGAACTTTGCTGACCAGTGTATTAAAAGGAATAATTTCCCTCCGTTTACTCCCTAAAATGGACGGCACAGGACGTATCCCCGCCACAGAAGTTCTCGTTTCCACCTCAACAATAAGAGAATATCTGTTAGACGAGGAAAAAATAATGGCAATCTTAGACGCTATAAGGGAAGGGGAAAAATACAATATGCACTCTTTCGACCAGAGTGTAATGAACCTGTATAAAGATAGAGTGGTTGACCTTGAAGCTGCCCTTGAAAATGTCAACAATCCGGACGAATTTAAGATGAGGCTTAAAGGTATCGAACAATCGGCTAAACGCTGGTAACAAAATGAAAAAAATCCTTATCGCGAACCGGGGAGAAATAGCTCTTCGGATAATACGAGCATCCAAAGACTTAGGACTCAAAACCGTAGCAGTTTTTTCTGAAGTCGACAGGGATTCTCTACCTGTAAGATTTGCGGACGAATCGGTTTGCATAGGAAAAGCTTCCCCTTCTGAAAGTTATCTTAATATACCCCGTATTATTGCGGCTGCAGAAATTACAGGATCGGATGCCATTCATCCGGGATACGGGTTTCTCGCAGAAAATCCTTCGTTTGCAGAAGCGTGCGAAGATAATCATTTTACATTTATCGGCCCTTCTTCTAAAGTTATTAAACAAATGGGAGATAAAGCGGAAGCAAAAAAATTTATGGAAGAGGCTGGGGTACCTGTAATCCCCGGAAGTAAAGGGACTGTCGAAAACGAAGAAGAAGCCCTTCGTGTCGCGAAGAAAATTGGTTATCCGGTATTCGTAAAAGCAGTTGCCGGAGGTGGCGGAAGAGGAATGCGGCTGGCAAACAACGATCTTGAGCTTAAGACCGGTTTCGTAATGGCACAATCGGAATCTCAGGTTACATTTGGAGACAATAGATTATACGTCGAGAAAGCCATTGAAAATCCTCGCCATATAGAAATACAACTTCTCGCCGATTCTTCCGGAAACGTTATCCACCTGGGAGAAAGAGAATGCTCTATTCAGAGAAGACATCAAAAATTAGTTGAAGAAGCCCCCTCACCCGCAGTGGATCAAAAACTTCGGGAGAAAATGGGAGAAGCAGCTAAGAAAGGCGTAAAGAAATTAGGTTATAGGTCTGCGGGAACGATTGAATTCATAGTTGACGAAAAAGGTAGTTTTTACTTTATGGAAATGAACACGCGCATACAAGTTGAACATCCGATAACAGAAGTGACAACAGGGATCGATATCTTAGCCCAGCAGATTAAAATAGCAAACGGATCCTCACTTCAGATACCGGAGCAAAACGAAATAAAAATAAAAGGACATGCAATAGAAGTTCGTATCAATGCCGAAGATCCATCCGCGGGATTCACGCCAAGACCAGGAACAATACATGCCCTACATCTACCGGGAGGACCAGGAATACGAATAGACTCTCATATTTATCAGGGCTATAAGATTCCCCCCAATTACGATTCGCTTCTTCTGAAAATAATTGCCTACGGAGAAGACAGAGAGCAAAGCAGAATAAGAATGCTTAGAGCGCTAGACGAATTTGTGATACGGGGCGTTCCAACAACCATACCTTTGCATAAAGAGATTTTAAATCATCCGGATTTTATTGAAGGAAAAATAAACACAAACTTTCTGAAGAGGCTGGGATATTAGAATTAAAACATGGCTGTAATCAAATATGCGTCTAGAGAAATTGTCTGTAAAATCGTTTATTATGGACCAGGGAGGGCAGGAAAAACCACCAATGTTAAATATATTTTTTCCAGAATACCGGAAAAAAGAAAATCGGATATCGTCTCAATGGCAACCAAACAAGACAGAACTCTCTTCTTTGATTTTATGCCCGTAGAATTAGGATCTTTTAAAGGATTCCACACAAGACTCCAGATATATACTGTTCCTGGCCAGGTAATTTACGATTCTACCAGAAAGCTGGTTTTAAAGGGAGCAGATGGAGTTGTTTTTGTGGCGGATTCTCTTAGAAGCAGAGCTGAAGATAACATCTGGAGCTGGGAAAACCTGATTGAAAACTTGGAAAATAACAACCTTAGACTTGAAGACGTTCCAATTATCATAGAATACAATAAAAGAGATTTAGACGATATTATCCCTATAGAAGAGCTAGATAGAGCTTTGAATCCGGATCACTATCCTTCTTTCCCTTCCATCGCAACTACGGGAGAAGGTATTATTGAAGTTTTTAAGGTTATCGGTACAGAAGTATTAAAACAGGTAAAAACTAAATTAGGAAATTAATTTGGATAAAATAATTTATTCAAAGTTTAATGTAGAAGTTGTTAAAGCCATAAAGAAAGCTCTTACTTCAGGAGAAGTCAATCCTCTTCTCGTATATGGACCATCCGGTTCAGGAAAAAGCTTTCTGGTTCAAAATATTAAGGAATCCTTTACAGGCATCTCCGAACTTATTAATGCAGAAGAAATAGATTCTTCTCTTTTAAAACAATACTTAAATAACGATCTTATAATTATTGAAAATCTCCAATTGCTAAACCCTTCAAAGATTTCAACCGACACTCTATTTGACATACTCGAACACTACACAAAAACAAGTTATAAAAAAATAATACTAACAGCCGACCGGCATCCAAAAGGAATAAACCTCCCAAACAGAATTTTTTCCCGGATCGAGAGCGGAGTTATCATTTCAATAAAAAAGTTCGATTCTGTTTCAAAAAGAAGGGTTTTAGAAATACTTGGCAAAGGATTATCCGAAAACCTTTTAAAGAAACTCGAGCAGTTAGATATAAAAACGATGAGTCAGGCAATCGGAGCCGTCAAAAAAGCGCGAGTACTTGGATATGTTCCTGACGAAAAAGATCGATTAGAAGAAGAAGAAAAAAAGAAAAAGCAAGAGGAAAAGAAAAAAGAAGAAGCAAAGAAACAAGCCGGCGAATTCGAAAAGTTCATTCAAGACGTAAAAAGAGGGTTCCCGGAAAAATTTACTGAAACAGAAAGGTCGGAAATCCTTCGGGAGGAATATCGCGCCAAGATGTTTGTCTGGAAAATGAAAGGGTTTAATACAGACAGAATCAAAAAAGTAATAAACAAGGATTTGGATTTGTTAACCGGAGAATTCGTATCTTACACAACAGATATACAAAGACTTATAGAACTACAAAAAAGATACGGTATGCTGGCTACAGATAATTTGGTAAAAAGTTCAATAATATCGAAAGAAGAAAACAAGGAGATTGAGGACGCCCTTTTCAATCCGGACAAAGTTGAATGGCTTGCAAAAACGATCAGCAATTTGGAAGAAGAGGAAGACAAACTGGCAGAAAAAGCTCGCAGGAAACTTGAAGTTACAGCAAAAAAACTGCTACCTGAAGACAAAATTTCAAAGGAAAAAATAAAGATTTTGAATAAATCATTAACAATGGATTTGCATGACAAAAGCTTCAGGCTGATAGAGGATTTTTAAAATGCCTATAAAAGGTTCTCTTTCCGATCTCTCAATCACTGACATCCTTCAGATGTTACAAATTGGCAGTAAGACAGGAGAACTGGCAATAACCAATGAAGAAAATCTGGTTTATCTTTCCCTGAACAAAGGGGAACTTTCTCATATTCACTGGATGAACAGAAAAGACCGGCTGGGCTCCATACTTGTAGAAAATGGGGTCATCGACGGAAAAGATCTAAAGGAAGCTTTAGACCTACAGCAAGAAAGAGAAAATACACATTTAGGAGAACTTTTCATGGAACTCGAATTAATAGATAAAAAAACCTTAACGAAATATATCAAGAAACAAATGAGAGATGCAATAATAGAGTTATCCGGATGGTTAAAAGGATATTTTGTCTTCGAATCAAGAGAACCTTATGAGCCGGAAGGGTTCCCTGTTTCAATCAAAATAGACGATGTTTTGCTCGAATCCGCAGCCCTTAAAGATGAACTAGCTGCATCCGCTCTTCCCGACAAAGATTCCATACTAATAATTGCGCCGGATTGGACCGATGAATCCGCTCTAACGGATGAAGAAAAAATAATATTAGATAAAGTAGACGGAGAAAAAACTTTGTCGTCTCTAATCAATGTGCTTCCAATAGAAGAATTTAAAGCTTTAAAACTCCTTTCCGGACTCTTAAAAAAAGGAGCCTTAAAAGAACTCAAAATAAAAAGGGAAACACTGGTAAAAGACAAAGATAGAATAGATGAACACAGAAATCTGGGAATTGCTTTTGTAAAAATCGGAATGCTAAATGAAGCTCTTCGGGAATTTCACAGAATACTCGAACTAAAACCTAACGACCCTGAAGCGCTTTTCTACAAAGGAATCATTTGCTTCAAGATGGACGATCTTGAAGAATCGGAAAAATGCTTTAAAGATAGCCTTAATATTGTCAAACGAACGTCAATTTTGAACAACATTTATCTGGTAAACGAACTAAAAGGTAATACTGAAAAAGCCCTGGATTATCTATCAAAAGCTCTAAAAAAAGAAGGAGATAACGAAAAGATTCTCTTGAACAAAGCAATTATTTTTCTGAAAATGAAAAAAGACACAGAGGCTTTAAATGTTTTAGATAACATTAAAGTAAAGACCGCATATACGGAATTCCACTATTCTTATATTATGGCAAAAAAAGGAAAAATTAAAGATGCAATAAATCGTTTAGAAGAAGGGCTGTCTTTGGCTCCTGAGTTTGGAGAATATTTCTATAATCTCGGGAAATTATACGAAACTTTCGGAGACGAAAAGAAAGCCACAGAGATGTATCAACAAGGCCTAAAATCAGATCCCGAGTGCGTCATACTCTCAAAAGCCTTAATAGATTACTATTATAGAACTAAACTTTTTGATCTTTGTGAAGTTAGAATTGAAACTCTTATATCCACAGGCATTAGGGACTGGGACTTATTCTTTAAAAAAGGCAATATTCTTTTTCAGAGAGGAATAACAAAAGAAGCAGTAGAATTATGGGAGAAAGCTTTGGAATTAAACCCTGACAATAACCTTATAAAAAGAACTATAGAGCTGGCAAAAGGACATGAAGAAATCTGAGGAGGACGACTTCGGGAAAGTCGTCACAGTAATAAAAAATTTCATGGATTTCCATCCTGAACATTATAAGGTAAAACCTTTAGTAAGAAGAGTTCGCTCCAGAATGAGAAAAGTAGGGGTCAATGATTATAACGATTATGCCGAATTGTTAAAAAGAAGCAAAGGAGAAAAGGCCAAACTTAAAAATGCGCTTACCATAAATCTTACGAGTTTCTTCAGAAACAAAACCGTTTTTGACACCTTGAAAACTGAAATCCTTCCATATATGAAAGACCCTGCAATATGGAGTGCCGGTTGCGCTAACGGCGCCGAACCTTACGCAATTGCAATTCTATGCAAGGAACTTAATCTGGACTGCTCAATCCTCGGAACAGACATAGATAAAGAATCAATAAAGGAAGCCTGTAAAGGTATTTATGACGATGCCGCTTTAACAGGCATGGCGTCTTATTATAAGCTTAAATACTTTGAAAAAGTAGAAGTAGGATACCGGCTAACCAGGGAGATTAAAAATTCGGTAGAATTTCAGAATCTCGACTTAAAGGATGTAAACTATAAAAACAAATTCGATTTGATTGTATGCAGAAACGTGCTTATATATTTAAACAAAGAGTTTCAGGAAAAAATATTAAAATCTTTCTCTGCGGCTTTAAAGGAAAGCGGGTTTCTTGTACTTGGCAAAGTCGAATCCATACCCAACAACGCAAGGAAGCTCTTTAAACCAATAAATATAAGAAATAGAATCTATGCAAAAAACAAATGAAATAATAGTCGAAACAGGCAGTCTTATAATTTCCAACGGCTCTACCGTTCTTATAACAAGAGCGCTCGGATCTTGCGTCGCTATAACCCTTTACGATAAAAACCAAAAATTGGGAGGCATGGTACATTTTATTTTACCTGAGAACCCAGGAGGAAAGAAAAAGGAGAAATATGCAGATACGGGAATTCAACTCCTTTTCGAAAAGATGATAGAGTCAAATGCAAAAAAGAAAGACCTCTCGGCAAAGATGATCGGTGGGGCAATAATGTTTGAAGATTTTATGGATGATGTTGAAAATTCCATTGGAAACAGAAATGTCATAAAAGGGAAAGAAATTTTAAAAAAACTTGGAATAACACTTTTATCTCACGATACAGGGGGCAATTACGGAAGATCGGTGAAATTTCAGTTGTCCGATGGAAAAGTTTTTATAACTTCATATAAAACCGGAGAGAAAATAATTTGATAGATGTTTTAGTTGTTGAAGATTCAGCGTTTATGCGAAAGGTTCTTTCTGAAATTTTAAATGAAGACCCGGAAATTAACGTAGTGGACACTGCTTCAAACGGTATAGAAGGCATAAATAAGGCCGTTCTTCTAAAACCCGACGTAATAACAATGGATATAGAAATGCCCGGGATGGATGGGATAGAAGCTGTAAAAAATATAATGAAAAAAAATCCAACACCCATAATAATGATATCCGCTTACACAAAAAAAGGAGCACAAAAAACCATAGAAGCCCTCATAGCGGGAGCTGTGGATTTCGTGGAAAAACCGGGAGGCACTATTTCTCTTAATATTAGAGCTACAAAGGAAGAGATAATTAAAAAAGTTAAGATTGCCTCAAAAGCTAACCTTAAAACGTCAAAAAAAAACAAAAATTTTAACTCAAACAAAAGAAAGATGAGTGACAGTTTAGTTATTATAGCAGCCTCTACAGGAGGACCAAAAATAATTACATCTATTTTCAAAAAACTTCCCGCTAATTTTGCTGCTCCAATAGTTGTCGTTCAACACATGCCGGAAACTTTTACTAAAGCTTTTGCTAAAAGATTAAACGAACATTCTCCTCTTTCGATTACGGAAGGAAAGGAAGGTGTTCCCCTTAAAAAAGGCACCGCTTTTATTGCTCCCGGAAATTTCCATCTTGAGTTCAGCGATGACCGAAGAATAAAATTGAACAAAAAACCTACTCTTCATGGCGTTCGCCCTTCCGCTGATATTACAATGAACTCTGCATCGGAAAATTTTGATGGCAATCTCATTGGTGTCGTCCTCTCGGGAATGGGAAAAGACGGTTCCATTGGTGTGAGAAATATCAGCAAGAGAGGAGGATTCGTCATAGCACAGGATAAAGACACTTCTGTTGTTTACGGAATGCCTAAAGCAGCTGTTGATAGTGGCTGCGTGGATTTAATTCTTCCATTTGATAAAATTCCTGATAAATTGACAGACTTGGTGAAGAATGATGTTTGACAAAATAAAAACCTTATTAGCCGAAATCGAAAAAACCAGCATAAAAAATAAAGAAAAAAACGAAGATAGACTAAAAAAAGTCTTGTCTACAATAAATAAGATAGAAGAAGAAATCCTCGGTTTAGAAAAAAGAACAGAAAATTTATTAGAAGAAATCAAAAAAAGAGGAAAGAATGAACCCGTCGAAACCAATGAACCTGATAAAACGAATGAACCCGATAAAGTGAAGGAGACCGCAGAATCTGCCGGTTTTATTACAAAAATTCAGTCAAGTAGAGTAAACATAACAACTCTAATCGATAAAGGTTGGAATCTTATTGTAAGCGGAAAATATAAAGAAGCAGTAAAAGCTCTAAACAAAGCAAAGAGAATGGACCCAAAAAATGTAAAAGTATACAACTTACTTGGATGGGCATATATTCACCTTGAACAGTACGATAAAAGCTCGCTCCTCTTTCAAGAAGTTTTAAGTATAGACCCACAGAATGAGATGGCTCATGCGAATCTCGGTTATATAAACCATAAAAAGGGTTTATACGGCGAAGCAATAGAAAAATTATCTTCCATTGAAAGAAAAGCTAAAAACAAGCAAGCTGTTCTTTATGCTTTGTTTTATCTTGGTTTAGTCTACTACGAAAGAGAAATGTATGAAGATTCTGTCGAATTCTTAAACAAAGCAATAACTGTAGGACCAAATTTATACGAAGCCTATTATTACCTTGGCAAAGCTTACCAAAAACAAGGATTAAAGAACCTCTGTCACCAAATATGGGAACGTCTAATAAAAACAAACAAATATAACATTTGGGCTAAAAAAGCCGGGGAAGAACTAAATGGTTAATGAATACTGGAAACTAACAAAAAAACCGTTTTCCAACACTCCCGACTTGAATTTTCTTTATAACAGTGATGGGTTTGAAGAAGGCTACGCAAGACTTTTATATAACATAACTGAAATCAAAGGTGGATTAACCCTTGTAACCGGAGAAATCGGCAGCGGCAAGACATACCTTGCTAATGCTTTAAAAGAAACGCTGAAAGAACAAAATACGCTGCCATTCTTAATAAGAAACCCAAAACTTTCTTCAACTCAATTAATAAAAATCATATTACAGAAAATAGGTGTGGAGAAAACCCCAAGGTTTAAACTTGTAGTCTTAAATCTATTGGAAAAGACTTTGTTAGATTTTAATAGAAGAAACATAACTGTTATAGGATTAATTGATGAAGCTCAAATACTATCTCTGGACGCTCTTAGAGAAATACGGCTTCTCTTAAACTTAGAAACCCCTGAGGAAAAGTTGCTACATCTTGTTTTACTTGGTCAACCCGAACTAAAAAACAGAATTGATAAAGTGCCTCAGTTAAAGCAAAGAGTTAATATCCGTTTCCACCTTGACCCCCTCACAAAGAAAGAAACTAAAGCTTATATTAAACATCGTTTAAAAGTGGCAGGAAGTAAAAATGAAATATTTGAGCAAAAAAGTCTGGACAAACTCTATACAATCAGTAAAGGCCTTCCAAGGGTAATAAATAATATTGCCCAGAATGCCCTTTTCGTAGGAGCAACAGAGGCCTTGAAAGAAATTCCTCCGGATGTAATAGAATCTGTCGCTGCCGATCTGGAGATCTAAGTGAAAAAACGAAAAAAAATAAGTTTTAAGAAAATATTATCCGGGAAATCTCCGAAAAAAAAGGAAACAACGGCAAAGGAAATAAAAACCCCAGAAAAAGAGCCTATTACGCAAGTGAAACCTGTCGAGAAAAAAGAAGTGGTAGATACGCAAAAAGCCCAAGAGAAAAAAGAAGTGGCTCAAAAAATTGAAAAACCAAAAGAAAGCGCAGTA
>CAYYUB010000042.1:0-13239 GCA_964474855.1 uncultured bacterium | reverse complement strand
TGAAAGGATTAACTCTTTCTATTGGAATAGGAGTTTTTCCTTATGATGGGAAAGATCTTGTCGAGCTGGTTCGCTATGCGGATGATGCCTGTTATCTTGCGAAAGAAAAAGGCGGAGATAGGGTTGAATTCGCCTCTGAAAGGGTGAATGGCTTCGAAGAAACCTCCTAGAAAACACTTTAAGTCGACTGTTAAAAGGTGAAAATTCTTATATTTTCTTACTTAACTCATATTTCTTTTAAACACTATAACTTGAAATCAATACTTTATACTATGAAACGGATTACATACATCCGAAGGCGATTACATAGTCTTCGAAAATAAGTTATTGAAAATGAATGCCTTAATTTCAGGAACGTAATTTGTATAATAAAAAGGAGGAGAAAAAATGAAAACTAAAGGTTTTACGGCTGTTGAGTTAATTGTGGTTATCGTAATAATAGGAATTTTGATGGTACTTGGAATACCGGCTTTTAGAGGAACATTTATGAGAGCAAGATTGGAGGGAGCCAGGAATGACGTTTTTACGTTTTATCAAAGGGTTAACCGATATGCTACTACTGAAGGCGTGAATTATACATTAGAAGTTAATGGAACTAATGAATCTCTAAGATGTATGCGGGAGGGTGTAACTACGAAAGTCAGGGATTCGGTAGTATTGCGTTCAGAGTTGGATCTACAGGGTGCCACCATAACGTTTACGGTACAGTCTGATGGTTTTGTAAGAGCTGCCGTAAGAGAATTTAAGATTTATGATAACGATACCCAGGATTCATTGACATTTTATATTTCGCCGCTTGGAGTAATGGAGGTGAACTAAAAATGAAAGAAAAAAAAGGTGTAACTCTTATAGAACTAATTGTAAGCATTGTTATTTTTGGGATTATTGTAGCTGGTGTGGCTATGTTTAGCGCGCAGAATACCAGAGCTGTTATTAGATCTGAAAGAAGCGCAAAGAGGACTCTCTTAAAGGAAAGAACCATAGAAGAATATAAAAGCTGGCTTAAATCGGCGTCGGTACCGGGCTCAAGGTTCGACACTGTATGGACTGGTGGTGCTGTGGGAGATACACTTCGTAATGTGCCGGATACTGTTGTTGCGGGGATAGCAGTGAGGTTAGAAATCAATTCGTTTATACCGGATCAAACTGCCGGTGTATCTGATGCTGGTGTTCGATTGGAAGTGAACGTGATATCGACCGATTCGGATTTAAACATTAATGATACGACTGTAACGTTAATTTCCCGGCATGATTAGGGGGAAATATGAATAAGAAAGGATTTACACTTGTTGAATTGATTGTTGTAGTACTTGTAATGGGAATGATTTTAACTATGGTATATCAAATCTTCTTTTATCAGGAAAAATCCTTACGCCGCCAGAGGCAGTGGTCGGAACTTAATGTGATGTCAAGAAAGGCATCTACTTATATTTCAAAAGAGCTCAGGAATATTGGTTATTGCGAAAATACCGGTTCTATGGGAATATCTCAGGCATTCGGGATAATAAATGGAGGTGCGAATAGCATCAAGTATTCTCATGATATAGATGGGGACCAGCTAGGAGTAGTTGATCCGGAAGATACCCATTCTATAAAAGTGAGTGGAGATACGCTATATATAGACTGCGATTTTGCGCTTGATAACGTTGCTTCGTTGGAGTTTATTTACAAGGATACTACCGGTACCGTTGTGACTGCGGTAATTGAGGTAAATGACCTGGGTGAGTGGATACTCCCGGTAGGGCAGGAACCGATAGCACATATTGAATATCATTTAAAATTAGCCGGTCCCTTTGCTCAATTCCCGGATACGATACATTACCATGGTCTGGCGACTCTCAGGAATAAAAGACCTTGAAGAGGAGGTTTTAATGGATGATAAACAGAATATGCAAGAGGGAATATCGATGATAGTAGTTTTATGGATTATGGCTATCCTCACGGTGTTGACTACAGCGACTGCTCTTATGACCAGAGGTGATATAGCTTCCACTATCAACCTGATAAAAAGAAAAGGTGCGTTACAACTTGCGGAAACCGGAAGTGATTATTTTATTTCAATGATTCCGACGGTTCCCGCGGAGGTAGGTATTCTGGAGGCTACGGTGACAGCTGATGACTTTATGCCTCTCGAAAGCGGAGGTGATACTGTAACTGTTCACAGGGTTGATATGAATAGTACAAGGTCCTTTGTTGTAGCGCCCGTACCGACTAATGAGCCATATCCGTTTTCTCCTGGTGGAGGGAAGGGGTCTTATTATGTCTACGAGTTCACTTCGGGAGGACTGATGGGAAAAGCAGGGGAGGTCGAGTCTCCGCAGAAAGTTGTCGATGTGGCAGCAGGCACGTGGTCTCCGATGGGTGGGCTCTCCGGTAGTGGTGGTAGAAGAGGACATACAATGTATTAAAAAAGGAGGATAAGATTATGTTACTGATACTGTTTTCTATAGCAATGGGAGGAGGGTTTGATTGGCAAGCGATTGAGAAGCAGGGAACAGAAGAAATGTACGAGGAGATTCAGAATTTATCAGTAGTTGGAAGATACGGAAAGCAGAGTCTCGAGAAGTGGTATATCCGCTTAACTTCCGACGTCTTTGGGGGCGGCTGCATGATACTTTTGTCTAAAGGAACGCAGATAAGAAGGGTTCCCGATAATTTAAAAATCGTGAATAGTGGTATAAAAATGAAGAAATTCGATAGATATGTTGCTCTCTATGAAAAAGGGAAATTAAAGAAGGAATGGGAGAAACTGGAAAAAAAGTCTGCTGAGAAGCTCGGAATTTCTTCTCTTTCGTTTGAAGAATTAGAGAGATTTTTGCCCGATGAGAACTATAAAGAGGGGACCGGAGCAAGGAATACCGGGTTTGAGAAAATAGCGAACATAGAGTTTCCGAGAAAAACTTATTATTCGTTTATGGAAATAGAAGAAAGAGGAACGAGAAAACACATACCTGTAGTGATGGAGCTCTGTCCCATTGCAGAGAAGATTGGGGAATATATGGAAAGTTTGGATAGAGGAGGAGATTAAAAATGAAGAAGATATTTTTGGTTCTTATATTTATACCTCTTTTATTGAGTGCTCACATTCAGGATGAAGATTTGTTTAAAACCGCAAGAGTTCCTGCTGCTTCTATAATTCTTCTGGATAGGTCCGGGTCGATGGTAAATGCAACAGGAACATTTGATCATAGTGTTACTTTACGCCAAGTTCAACTTTGGGAAGGTAGTAGCACGAATTTGAGTGGCTGGTATGACAGCACATTGATTCCAAATGGCAATATGGATAATTTGAATGGAGACCCCGGAGGAGGAGTCTGGATTTTGAGAGTCCAGTGGCGAGAAATGGGACGTAGACCTTTAAGAGGGTCGAGATTAACTGTGAGCTGGATATTGAGGATTCGTGACGGTTCAGGCTGGCATGAATATGACGGGGGTAGCAACGATTGGAGTGAATCTTCTTCGGGATTATATACAGAGATGGTTACACTGGAAGTAACTGACGCCTTAAGCGATATTGTTGATGCTCAATGTTATATTAATATTGCTACTTACGATGGTCTTGAGGTCGAAAATGTGGGGCTCACTCTTACACATACGCCTGGAACGTGGATGGGATCAAATCGGATTAAAGATGCTCTTCTTGTAATTCATTCTCTGCTCGATGTGAACAGTGACGGACTTGTCGATGAGAATGATGAATTTCCGATAAAGTTGGGTATGGGTTTTTTTGATTCTTCGATGGTGTTTGTAGGAGATAATAAAGAAAAGCCATATAATGCAGATTCCAATGAAATTCGTGCGGATAATCCGGATACTTATAATAATCCTATAAGGTGGGATCAGGTAAGTAAAACCTGGGTGGATGATCTAACAGGCACTCAATATCTACGCACCGATTCGATAGGTACGTCTGTCGACTCCATATGGAAACATGTAAACAGTACAGAGGTTGATGGTTCTACCCCTAACGGTATGCTTGTTGACAGCGCTGTTAAATATATAGCGGCGTACCGAAATGCTCATCCGGAATTATGGTGTATGAAATTCAGCGTCGTTCTTGTTACCGATGGGAAGCCTAATGTACCTCGAACGACTTGTCACCATACAGATTGTGATGATCCGGGACACTGTGAGTATACTTACGATCAGGATGTTCTCTATGGAGCTCAGGATCTTGTCAACGTTGCATATAACGCATTTTATGGAGATAACGATACTATTTCAGGTCCTGATTCGATAAGGGTCTATGCTGTTGGTTTTGGTACTTCCATTTTACAAGATTGTGCAAATACTCTTAACTGGACAGCGAGATGGGGCGGAACCTGGTCGGATTCGTCTCTTATGTCCGGGAATGATATGGCTGTTAACGGCTCTATAGAATGTTGTAGTGGTGTAGATCCGCGGGCTAACTCTCTTACCGGTTACGCCTATATTGCTGAGGATGCGGAAGCTCTTTCATCAGCTCTGGTAAGCATATTCACGGGAATAGAAGCCCAGCGAGCTCGTTCTTTTACCTCGGCGGAGGTGACTTCAATCGAGGAAGAATTCCTTGCAACGGGGTACGAAGCACGTATGTATCTTGCTTCCTTCTATCCTGATTCCTCTCCTTTTTGGGAAGGACACCTGCAGGCGGTTAGACTTGTTGAAGGTGGACTCTCTCTCGATACTATTCCCGATTCCCTTAAAATATGGGATGCGGGGAAATTACTTAGAAGTAGAAATCCTTCTACAAGAAGTATTTACGGTATAAAAAGTGGTTCGATACAGGAATTTAATTCTTCCAATTTTGACTCCACGGATCTTGCGGTTAGTTCAAGTACGGAAGTGGATACCGTGGTAAACCTTGTAAAATGCGGTAAACCCTTTCTTGATACTCTTTCTTATCTCGGTGATATCTTTCATTCCTCGCCGCTTCGTGTCTCTTCTCCTTCTTACTGGTACCGCGATGATGACTTTGATCAGTATAGAGATAATATGAGTACAAGAACCCCGGTAATTTATGCCGGCAGCAACACAGGAATGTTGCATGCTTTTTATGATGAGACCGGAGAAGAATTGTTCGCTGTTATACCCGAGAATTTTGTTCCGGAGGTTAAAGCATTGGCTGATTCACACCGGTTCTACGTGGATGCAGACCCTATGGCTGCGGATGTCTGGTTCCCCGAAGAACCTGCTGATAGTTTTAAAGACGCGGATGAATGGAAAACAGTTTTAATGGTTTCTCAGGGTGAGGGCGGTAGAGGAATTACATGTCTTAATGTAACAGACCCCTCTACTCTTCCGCCTAACCACCTTTTTAGTATTTATGACACAGCCGCTATGGGTTATACCACTTCAGTTCCGGTTATATTTAAAGTTGGTATGGAAGTCGGAACCGATACGCTGGATAGATTCTTTGCGTTCTTCGGAGGCGGAGAATGGCCGGAATCGATGTATGATATATATTCACCCGGTTCGGAGGTCAGAGGAAATGTTATTGTCGCACTCGATATTTATGGTGTATATACAAGTAGTCTTGCCCCGGGGACTAATTTCTGGCATATACCGGCTGTTACCGAAGATGTAGGCAAAATGATTTATCCTTTTGCTTCTGCGGCGAGTGTGGTGAACTTGAATTCCCGGTGGGATAATCTTTACGATTTACTCTATATACCGGATCTTGCCGGGCAATTATGGAAAGTGGACCTTACGGACCCGAATATTTCAAACTGGAGAGCAAGATGTATATTTCAGCCTCCGATACCGGTTGACTCAACGGAGGATTCACTCTGGCAGCCTGCTTTCTATGCGCCACTCGTGGAAAGAGAACCTGCGACCGGATGTTTGTGGTTGTTCTACGGTACCGGGGATAGGGCTAAAGTTTTTAAGGAAAACGCAGATAATAGATTTTATGCCATACTTGATACCCTGACGGATACCATGAACTACCCCCTTAAAGAAGAAGACCTGAAAAGGGTGTGGACTGAAGGTCCCTTCGATTTTCCGAGTGAGTTCCCTGATTATAAGGGATGGTACATCGTCTATTCTGATTCTTCTACGCATACTGATGAAAAGACTGTAAGCCAGGCTTCTTTGTTCCTGGATACTTTGAAGTTTGTGACTTTTGAACCAACTGAGCTTGCCGGTGATTGCAACATGGGTAGTGGGGGTGCTAGAGAGTATTCGTGTCATTTTCGAACCGGAAGCGGAAGATTTAAGAATATGGGGGGAGGTATACCGCAGGCTCCGCGGTATTCGTTTGACCAGAGCGGAAGCGGATATGAAATTCACCAGACTTCGGATTCGCTCTGGGTTGAACAGGTAACAGGTTTTGGAACATTGAAAAGGATACTACAGTGGAAAGAAAGATAATATTTTTAAGTTTTCTTTTGTTTGTCCTGCTGATAATAGGATGCGGGGGGGACCAGTCCTCCTCCGTATCTTCTCCGAGAGGCGGAAGTGTTGTCACCTCTGATTTTTCGCCGTCCCAACCCACTTCGTCGGATGCTATAACTGTAAAAATTACGGCTGTAACTGAGGAAGCTCCGGATTACAGCTGGATTGTTAACGGGATTCCGGTTTCTGTCACCGGTAACAAATTGAGCCCCAAGCACTTTTCTAAAAACGATACTGTTTTTTGTTCGATTTTGATAGGTGGAGAGGAAAAGAAAAAAGTTGGTCCTATTGTAATCAAAAATTCTCCCCCGAGAATAAATTCTATGGAAATTTCGCCAGGTAACCCGCTTCATGGGACCGATCTTTCCATTAATTCTGATTTAATAGATGCTGACGAGGATGAGATAGAAATTCTTATCAGGTGGTACATAAACGAAGAAGAGGTTGGACAAGAAAAGACCTTATCGGGTTCTAAATTCAAAGCAGCTGATAAAGTATATGCAGTTGTTACTCCTTTTGATGGGACGGATGAAGGTCTTCCTATCAATACTGGTTGGATTTTGGTGCAGAATTCTCCGCCGGAATTTATCTCTGCTCCACCTTCGATAAAAGGCAGAAAGATGGACTATGAAGTAAAGGTGGAAGATGCGGACGGCGATAATTTTGATTTGACTCTCGAAGAAAGACCAGCCGGCATGAACCTTCAAGCTAATAGGCTTATCTGGGAAGCTCCGGAAATTGATAAAGATACCTCGTTTTTGGTTAAAATAAAAGCCAGGGATGAAAGAGGAGGGGAAACTATTCTTTCTTTCTCCCTGGATTTAAAAAGAACTGAAATGCGGTAAGATTTTCCTTCCTTTCTTGCATTTCTCTGAGGTCCTCATTTCTATCTATACTGATGGAAGTGAGGATTTCAGTTTTATAGACAGGATAAAAATACAATTTATAAAAAAAATTAGACGGGATTAACAGGATAGACAGGATAAAAAAAATATTTGTTATTTAAAACCCAAACAAATTAACTTTCTGGCAATTTTCGAATTTTTCTCTTTATTTCAACTTCTTTTTCTCCAAAGTTGATAATCAACCCTATATCCTTTTGAATGGCATTCAGATAGTTGACTAATTGAACTTCATGTGCTTTAATTATATGTCTTATAGCTTTTATTTCCAATATTATCGAATCTTCAACAATAATATCGGCTGCAAACTCTCCAACAACAGTATCCTCATAGTAAACCGTAATAGGATATTGTGATTCGGCTTTAAGCCCTGCTTTGTTCAATTCAAGCATTAGGCATTTCTCATAGACCGATTCCAAAAATCCAAAACCCATTTTATTATAAACTTGATAAGCGCAACCGATTATTTTTTCAGTAAGTTTTTCGTATTTCATTTATTTTGTCTTTTTTATATCCGTATCCTGTTAATCTTGTAAATCCTGTCTAAATCTTTTGGGGTGTGGTGCGGTTTCGTATCTCTGTGTCTTTGTAGCATGTTTTTTCACCTAAGTGCTGTTTTAATACGATTTACGGCTTCTTTTACGTTTTCCTGACTGTTAAATGAGCTTATTCTGATATAGCCTTTTCCGCATCTGCCGAATCCGCTGCCGGGTGTACAGATTATATTGGCTTTATTTAACAGTAAATCAAAGAATTCCCAGGAGTCTTTTCCTGTTTTTATCCAGATATAAGGTGCATTATCTCCGCCATTACATTTATATCCTAATTCTTCGAACGCTTTTCTTATTACCTTGGCGTTTTGTAGGTAATAATCAATTAAAGAACGTATTTGTTCCTGTCCTTCCTGTGTATAAACGGCTTCTGCCGCTCTCTGCACAGGGTAAGAAACTCCGTTGAATTTAGTGGTTTGGCGTCTGTCCCACAAATTATGTACTGAGTGCTTGTTTCCGTTTTTATCATAAGCCATACATTTTTTTGGAATAACGGTATAGGCGCACCGAGTACCTGTAAATCCGGCAGTTTTGGAGAAACTTCTGAATTCTATCGCTATATCTTTTGCGCCTTCTATTTCGTAAATACTCTGCGGTATGCTGCTATCCCGTATAAAGGCTACATATGCGGCATCATAGAGAATCAGGGCATTATTTTCTTTTGCGTAATCTACCCAATTTTTTAGTCTTTCCCTGTCAATAGTCGCTCCGGTAGGATTATTTGGAAAGCAGAGGTATATTAAATCCACTTTTTCGTGGGGTAAAGAGGGAACATAATCGTTTTCTTCTGTTGTATCCAAGTATATCAAACCATTATACCTGCCATCTTCCCACTCATTCGTACGACCAGCCATAACGTTTGTGTCCACGTAAACGGGGTAAACGGGATCCGGCACGGCAACCTTCAAATTTAGAGAAAAAAGCTCCTGGATATTACCGGTATCGCATTTTGCCCCGTCACTTACAAATATTTCATCCGGAGAAATATCCGCTCCCCGGCAGTTAAAGTCTATTTCGGCAATTTTATCGCGAAGGAAGGAATATCCTTTATATGGACCGTATCCTCGGAAGGAATTATCGTCCGACATTTCCTTAACAGCCCTCTGGAAAGCCTTAATACAGGCACGAGGCAAGGCTTTTGTAACATCACCTATACCTAAACTGATAATTTCTTTATCGGGATTAGTATCTCTGAATGCCGTTACCCTTTTTTCTATCTCTGTAAAGAGATAGGATGATTTTAATTTTAAGTAATTTTCGTTAATATTTATCATAAGCCTCGAATTATTATAGTTTTTTTCTTCAAATTGTCAACGTTCGTTTTGATAAGTTAAATGGTTAGATTGTCAAATAATTAAATAATTAGAACAGTAAAAAAATTACAAGATCTATATGTTCTATAGGTAAAAAATTGTAGGATTGGTTTGGCTTTTAAAAACAAAAGAAATTCCGTTAATCTTGTTGATCCTGTCTAAATGTTTTTGGGGTAGATTTGTTTTTTAAACAAGCAGATAATCATTCGGATTCTTTTTTCCTGTCACGCAGATATTAGAGTTGAATTATAAAAATATAATTTCAGCCTTGACATTTTTAATTTTTTTCTTATTTTTAAGTAATATTATGATAAGAAACAGAGAGGGGTTTACGTTAATTGAGCTTATGGTAGTAATTGTCATCATTGGCATTCTTGCGGCAATAGCAATACCTAATTATATTAAGATTATAAATAAAGCAAAGGAGGCAGAAGTAAAAGCAAATATGCATACAACTCAACTGGAAGTAGAGTTGTATTGTGTAATTCATCCGGGGCATTACCCTTCTTCAGTTAGTTTGTTTACCAATGAATTGCCTTCTGGAATGAAAAATCCTTTTAATTCTCTCGCCCTAGCGGTTCAGGATGAAGATGGTGCTGATATTGAAGGAGTGGTGGAGTACAAAACGTCTGATCCATACGACAATTACACTATTACTGGTTTGGATAAAAATGCAATTCCGTTTAGCCTTATTCTTACCGCAGGCAGAATTTATTAATTTTACTATGAAACCTATGAATTTTGTGTTAAATTTATTTTACGAAACTCGCAGAAAAATTTGCAGTTTGCGAACATGATTGGGTTTAAGTATTTGGAAGCCAATGTCTTTTTTTTGGGAATGCTTCTTGCATAGATATTGGTATATGATTACACTTGATTTGTTTATTGTGGTGATTAAGTTAAACTTTTAAATTTAGGAGGTCATATGAAGAAACGTGGTTTTACGCTTATTGAGTTAATGGTTGTGGTTGTCATCATTGGTATTCTTGCGGCTATAGCCATCCCGAACTTTTTAAGGATAGTGGATAGGGCGAAAGAGGCTTCGGTAAAAGCCAATCAGCATACTGTGCAGGTAACTATTGAGTCTATGGCTATAGACTTGTTGGGTGCTTATCCTACCCTTGAGGCTGGTACAGGTAGTATAGAAGACGAGATTCCCGATAACCTTGGAAATCCATTTGATGCAACTGAGACAAAAGCTGCAGCTATTGTGGTATCTGCTTCAGCTCCAACTTTTGTTCTCAATGGTGTAGCTGCAGCTAATGAAGGTAGGGTTGAGTATGCTCATAACGGAACTGCGGGTGCCAACAATGCTTCATCTTACACGATAAGAGGCGGTGGTAAAGCGGGTAGAACACTGGATTTAAGTCTTACTCCTGGTCAATAATTAAAACAAATAGATAAGAAACCGTTAAAAAAGAGCGTCAATTGGCGCTCTTTTTTTGTGAGTTTTGCGAAAAGCAAAGCTTTTTTAATATTGTATTGTTTTGCTCGGCTTTTGCGTGTTGCTGAACTCGTAATGACATTATTTTTCGGGATTTACCCCATGGAATAGCTGCTGGATCATGGAATTCTTCTATTTCACGGGGTAGGGAAGTTCTTCCTACAAATCATATAGGGTGTGGTTTGGCTCTGCGTTCTCTGCGTCTCTGCGGTGAATATTTTCATGTTATTCGGATGGTTCGCTGTTTTTTTCTCAGATTCTTCGAATCTAAGTTGAGTTGTTAAGTCGTTGAGTGGTTGAGTTGAAAAGAAAGAAATAAAAACTTTGTGCTCTTTGTGATCTTTGTGGTTCAATAATTTTTTGGGGAGTTGGGATGGGATTCTGTATTCTGACTTCTGGCTTCTGAATTCTTTGTTATAATTTTCCATTTTGATATTTGATTTTTACATTTTAACAGCTTTACCGCGCCAGGGGCTCTGTGTGATAATTAGTTTTTTTGTTGGGTTTGGAGTTGGGTTTTAATAAAAGGCAATAAAAGTGGGGTATTGCCGGGTTTCGTGTTTTTAGTGTGTTTAGTGGTTAAAATAAAATTTAAAAGGGGTGTGGTGTGGGTTTTGTGTCTCCGTGCCTTTGTGGTTAGATAACCTGATTTAAAATCTTGACAATTCAATTTTTTACATTAATATAAATTTATATAATAGGGGCCGTGGCGCAGTTGGTAGCGCGTCTGACTGGCAGTCAGAAGGGCACGGGTTCAAGTCCCGTCGGCTCCAAAGGTTGAATGGAGGGTTATTTTTTATGAGGAAATCGCTGGTTTTAATAGTATTATCCTGTGTTTTGGTTTTTATCTCCTGTGGTGGAGAAGCTATCTTTGCCGGCAGGGCGCATCGATTGAAGGCTGAGAAGGGACTCAAAGAAATAAGAAATGCGCTGGAAAAATATATGATAAAGAACGGACAATATCCTTTGGAAGTCGAATGGGAAAGAGTTTTAGAACCTTATTTCAGGAAAGAAATAAATCCTGATCCGCAGTGGATAACAAGAAGGAAAATGTCTGTAATGAGAGCAAAAACCAAAATTACTCAATGTGAGGGTATAGTTAAGGAATTAAAGAAAGATTTATTTACTGCGGATAGTTCCCTGCAAATCAAGATATCTGAATATCTTTATCCGATTGATTCCGCATTAACTTTTGCCGCTTATGAAATTAAAGAAGCGAGAGAATATGATTATAGAAATATTGGACCAGAATTAAATAACCTTTTGCGTTATATTTCCGGAATTGATATGGAAAAGGAAAAAAACAAGGTTATAAGTTTGATGGTACAGGAAAACGAAGAACTTGCTTATATGATTTCCGGAATCCAAAATAGTCTTTTAATAAGGGATAGTTTGAGAAGAAGTGATCTGATAGAAGAGGATGGCGTCCGGTTTCTATTTGAGCATATCGAGAAGAAATTGGAAAATCCGCTTTTGGCAGTTCAAGGCGAGGATATACCCGAATCGGTAGATGAGACGGATACGATTCCCTTGTATTCAGAAAGTATTCAGGAACAAGTTAAAAAGATTACCAATGTACTTCATTCTAAAAAGGATGCAATTTTAATACAGGATCTAAAAGAATTTGACGATAAAATGGTTTCCTATGTGAATGGAGGCAGAAAAATCGATTTTCTTGGCGATATTGTTACTTTTAAGAAGAAAATCCCTTTAGCGGTAAATCTTTTCAATTCTTTTTATTCGGAGAGATTTGATGTTTTAAATAATAATAGAGTTCTCAACGGTTATTCTTCTCTTTTGAATCTTGTTTCTATGGTTAAACTTTACGAGGATGAGAAAGATATTATTCCACAGGGTAATCTTTATGAATTGTTTAAAGAAGAAGAAGCAATGAAAGAAATAAAAAATGATCTATTGAGCGATCCTTATTTAGAGATTTCAGCTAATGGTTATAGATTAACCTCTGAAGCTCAGGATGAAAATAGGACCCAGTTAGTTATGGAGGTTAATTTTATTAACAATTATAAGGAACTTGTCGAAGAGTCTTTTTCTGAAGGTCCATATTATAAAACTGATGATGCGGGTATGACTTATTTTATCTGGGTTAAAGCAAAGGATGTTGAAGAAACGATTCTTGCGGCAAGACCGAAATCAAAAGGAAAGGGGGATCGATAAGTGAAATTTTTAAGGGTTTTTTTTCTTTTTTCTTTATTAGTTTTAGCAAGCTGTGCGTCTGCTCAAGATAAAAAAGATGGAAACGAAGGTACTCGAACGCAGGAAGTTTCCGAGGCGGAAAAATTTTACAGTTTTGCTTTTGAACATATGAAACAGAAAAATTATAATGAAGCTATTCCTCTTCTTAAGAAAGCCATTGATGCAGATTCTTCCTATGTGGATGCGTATCTCGCGCTGCGTCAGGTATATCTTTTGGTAGGAGATACAAATAAAGCGCTTGCAATTTGTAAAAAAGGCGTCAGGTGTTTTTCTGATCCGGAAAGTAATCGTAAAATAGCCTTGGCTATTGCAACTCTGTTGGATAAGATGGGAGAACCGGAAAAAGCAGAAAAGATTTTTACGGATATTATAAAAGAGTATCCCAAAGATGCCAACAGTTATGACTTATATGCGAGTTATCTTGAATCACAGGGTAGGTA
>CAYYUB010000041.1:0-13290 GCA_964474855.1 uncultured bacterium | reverse complement strand
AGACCCCATTACATTTATTTTCAGAATCGATATGAGTAAATCTAAGGGTATAAAAGGTATTTGGACTTAAGGCATGACTGATTGAAATCCCCTGCATATTTTTATCTACTATGGCTGGAGAAAAAGCACTCGGGTAGTAGAGGGTATTGAGACCCCACTCTCCATCGACATATTCTGAACTTTCTTTGTGGAACACGTCATCTCCACTCAGGAAAAATCCGCCGGGGTCTCCTTTTCCGTAAGATCCTCCTTCCAAAATACCAACGCTTCCTCCCGATTTTTCTCCGGTCGCGTAAGCCCCGAGGGTATAAATCACTTCTTTCATAGCTTCGGCAGAGATTTTTATATTTTGGGTTAAATGAGATGTGAGTTTAAAACTGCTATTCCAATCATTATAAAATTCATAACCTTGAGTAACCGGAAGACCAAATTGCTCATAATCTGTTCGGTAAGAAACAAGAAACGCGAGATCTCCAAGATATTGACCGATAATGGGCACGGGTCCTCCAAAAGCACCATCCACATTCCAGTCAGCTTCATCCCCATAAGATCTATCCCTTGAATGACCCTCGTAATCTTCCGGAATCAAATCTAAAACACCTTCCGCGCAATGAGTCCAGATAAATTGTTCCATAGCCTGCTGGGGGGTCATACCATTTTCTGGGCCATAACTATTCCATCCTTCCCATGTCTCTTTTTTATATTTTTCAAGTGTGTCCTGGCCAGCTTCATCACCATACTCATTATACCATGCTGCATATCCGTCAAATGCGACATTCTCACCGTTGGCAAGAGTGGTTGTATCCAGATATGGTCTCAGCATAAAATTATTCCACTCGAATACCGAAGGCCCTCTGTGTTTAATTTGAGCAGGCATGTATCTGAAATTAATCGTACCATTATATACTTTAGAAGAAGGGTCTTTGGTTATAACATTAATGACTCCTGAACGCACATTTCCATATTCTGCGTTAAATCCACCTTTTATAATATTTAACTCCTTAATAGTAGAAATATTGGGCTCCATCAGCATGGAGTTGGAGCGGTTGTCAACAAGCATCAGACCGTTAGCCATAAAGGCAGTCTGGTCTGTGCTGCCACCTCTAACTTGCCAGTTATTTACCCCGGATTGTAAGTTCACATAGTCACCTATATTCGTTACCAATGGAACTGCTTCTATCTCTTCTGTCTTTGCACTTATTATACTGGAGGATACATCCATTTTGATAACTTCTGCTTCAGCGCTTACAGTAACTCCAGCTCCAGGAATTACCGTAGATCTCAGTTCGAATTTAATCCGGGTTGTGTGGTCGGTTGTAACCTCAACACCAGTCTTCGTTACACTCTCGTATCCCATCATACTTGCTTGTACATTATAGATATCCGGAGATACATTCAGGATAGTAAAATATCCGTCTGGATGGGTTGCAGCACCCATGGTAGTTCCTTCAATTAAGACATTAGCACCCGGTAGCCCTTCGCCTGTTTCAACATCTATAACAACGCCAGCAATTTTTCCGGTAGCTGCCGCCTTCGCACTTGGATTAAGGACGAGTAGAGATAAAATAACCAGCGCTCCTCCTGTAACCCACCTGGGTAACGATTCTCTTCCCCTTCTCTCACCTCTCATTAAAACCTCCTTTCATTTGGGTTTACAAATTTGGTTAATACTGAAGACTGGACTATAGAACATTTGATAAACTTATTTCTCTTATCTTGAGTTATAAACGCTACTTTAAAAATAGAAAAATTCAACTCTAACAACCTCTCTTGAGCTTTGGATTAAACAACTTAAAGTATAAATAATCTTTTAAAAATCTCCTCCTTTTCCTTACTATATTTTAATCTTTAGGCATAGATAAATCTAATAATCTTATTATAGTTAAAGGAATTTTTTTGTCAAGGGTAATGCGAATTCATAGAATCTGAATTGAGTTATTAGTCATTAGTCCGGAGTCAAGAGTCAAAAAAACAACAAAAAATCAGTGTTCATCTGTGTGAATCCGTGGCTAATTATTGGGTTGTGGATGGGCTTCTGACTTCTGGCTTCAGGCTTCTGAATTCTTTCTTATTTGACAAATAAGAAAAAAAATATATATTGTTCAAAGAAAGGAGATTAATATAAATTTTCAGACTGTTTATTTAAAATTAGAAGAATTCTGGGCAAAAAGGGGTTGTACTATTGGTCTTCCGTATACTTCCGAAGTTGGAGCCGGGACTTTCAATCCTTTAACTTTCTTCGGAGCTCTTGGAAAAGAACCTTTTAATGTAGCCTACATTGAGACTTCAAAAAGACCTAAAGACGGGCGTTACGCTGAGAACCCGAACCGTATGCAGCAATTTCAGCAGTATCAGGTAATTTTAAAACCTGCGCCTTATGATGTGCAGGAACAGTATCTCGAAAGTCTTGAATATTTATCCCTGGATATTAGTAAACATGATATTCGTTTTGTTGAAGATGATTGGGAATCTCCAACTCTTGGAGCATGGGGTTTGGGTTGGGAAGTATGGATGGATGGTCAGGAAATAACTCAGTTTACATATTTTCAGCAAGTAGGAGGTATAAACCTTGACCTTATTTCTGCCGAGTTAACTTATGGGTTAGAAAGAATTGCTATTCTTCTTTCAAGAGTTAATTCGGTTTTTGATTTACCGTGGTCGCCGAAGAAAACCTGGGCAGATTTAAATAAAGAGCAGGAATATCAGTTTTGTGTTTATAATTTCGATGAAGCAAATATCAATTCTCTTTCTAAATATTTTGAAGAATGTAAAGAAGAAGCTAAAAGATTAATTAATATTAATTTACTTTATCCCGGATATGATTTTGTAATAAAAGCATCTCATACTTTTAATCTTCTCGATGCACGTGGGGCTCTCTCTGTAGAGCAGAGAAATAATTATATACTTGAAATAAGGAAATTAGCAAATATCGCGGCTAAAAAATGGATAGAAATGTACTCATAGAGATTGGCACAGAGGAAATACCAGCCGGATATTTAGAGCCTGCCGCCCGTTCCTTTGAAAAGGGTCTGCGTGATCTCTTTTCTTCAAATAAAATACCATATTCGAAAATAAGTATTTTTTATACACCAAGAAGACTTGCAGTTATAGTTGAAAACATTGCCGAAAAGCAGGAAAGAGTTGTAAATAAAATAAAGGGACCTCCTGCAGCACTCGCTTATAAGGATGGTAAACCTACAAAAATGGCAAAGGGATTTGCTTCTTCTAAGGGTATAGCTATTGATTCTTTAATAATAGAAAAAATAGATGGAAATGAATATGTTGTAGCGGAAATAGAACAGGAAATAAAAAGTACAAAGGAAATACTTAAAGAAAATTTACCTTCGATAATAAAAAACATAGAATTTCCTAAAAAGATGCGTTGGGAGAAGACTAATCTCTTCTTTGCTAGACCTATCAGGTGGATTGTGGCAATGTTAGGTAATAAAATTATCTCTGTTTCGATTACCGGTGTTGAAAGTTCAAATACAACTCTGGGAAATCGCTTAATTTCTGAGGGGAAAATAAAGGTGAGTCCTTCTAATTATAAAAAGAAACTTAAAGAATCTTACGTTATAGCTAATCCCGGGGAAAGAAAGAGTCTCCTAAAAAATCTAATAGAAAAGGAAGCCCGGAAAATCAAGGGTGTACCTTATTTTTCACCCGGGCTTCTTGATGAAGTTTCAAACCTTATAGAGTATCCTTTTGTCATTTTAGGTTCTTTTGATAAAAAATTTCTTACTCTTCCTGATAAAGTAGTGATTTCAGCAATGGAAACTCATCAGAGGTATTTTTCGGTAAAGAAAAACTCGAAACTCATGCCGTATTTTATTTCGGGAATAAATAATAAGCCAAATAAAGAAATAATTAAAGGCAACGAAAAAGTACTTACTGCAAGATTGGAAGACGCGAAGTTTTACTGGGAGGTAGACAGGAAAGTACCTATAAAGGAAAGATTGTCGAAATTATCAGGTATAAAGTGGCATAAGAATTTGGGGAATTTATTTGAAAGAACACAGAGGCTTATTGAACTTAGCGAATGGATAGGGGAGAGAGTAGATAATATAAACCTTTCTGTATTAAAAGAAGGCGCTAAGCTTTCAAAAGTTGATTTGACGACTTTAATGATAAGAGACGGAAAGGAATTTACCAGTCTTGAAGGTTATATTGGTTCCCAGTACGGTAGGGCGGAGGGTTTATCAGAAGAGGTTTGTAAAGTGATTGAGGACCATTATAAACCCAGAAATGTAGAGGACGAACTTCCCCGTTCAAAAGAAGCAGCGGTTGTATCTCTTGCGGATAGGATAGACCTTATCGTAGGAAGTTTTTTAGCTGGTGAGAAACCTACCGGATCCAGAGATCCTTTTGGTTTGCGCCAGGCTATGAATGGTTTTATGAAAATAGTTACAGAATTTAAATTTTCTTTCCCTCTTGATAAACTGATTAAAAAGAATCTTGAGTTGTTTTTAGCGGGAAAAAATAAAGAAATCTTTGAGGAAATCAAACGATTTATTATAGAGCGAGAAGGAGGAAACCTTCAGAGCAAAGAAATCAGATATGATATTGCAAAAGCTGTTCTTTCGGAAAAATGGAGCGATATTCTTGATTCTTATCTGGTAGCTAAGGCTATGATGAAAATTAGGGAAGATCAGGTAGAGTTCGAAAAACTTGTGATAGGACAAAAGAGAGTTTCGAATATATTAGAAGGGAAAACTCCGGGTAAAGTAAATAAATCACTCCTAAAGGAGAAAGAAGAAAAAGATTTATTTAATAAGGCAAAAGATATTGAGCCGGCTTTAAAAAAATTTATAGGTAAGAGAGAATATATTAAAGGAATAAATCAATTGAAGAGAATAAGACCGTATATCGATAACCTTTTCGACAATGTTTTAGTAATGGATAAAGATGAAAAATTAAAAAATAACAGATTGGCACTTCTTTACTATGTAAGAAGTTTATTTCATCTTTTCTGTGATTTTGAAGAAATAATAATCGATTGAAAAAGTTTACCGCACCACAAAAATAATCTCACACAGAGCCACAGAGCACACGGAGATAATAGGACGCAGATAAACGCAGATTGAAAAGGATTTGTTTTTTTAAATTCCTCCCAACCCAAAAATATTTAGACAGGATAAAAAAGGGATTAACAGGATTTTTTTATTTTTCGCTAACAGTGAACGCAAAGTCTAAAAGCTAAGTTAAACAACAAATAATACGAATAGCTAAACAAGTTTTTTTCTAAATCCTAAATCCAAAATCCTAAATCCCAATTTAGTCATTTTGATATTTAATTTTCTTACTGTACCACCATGCGCATGAACTCTCCCGAAGTCTCAAAATAACACCCTTGACAAGAAATCTTTTCTTCACTATAATTATACTTTAAGGAGGTTAGTATGAAAATAAGAAGTTGTTTCTTATCATTAATATTATTTTTATTACTTTACTCCTGTACTGGCAATGAAGAACAAGCGGACTACCTTCCAAACGCAGATGGAAACTGGTGGGAATATCAATATTCTGATTCATTAACGATGAGATTGGAGCTTTCAGGTATAGGAACCATTAACAGTACGGAAGTTCAAAGATTAGTATGGAATGATGAAGGAGATATAAATACAGATTATCTATTAAAGAATGAAGCAGAGATTATTCTTTATACTACACCCCAGTCCTGGTGAGCCTTTACCCTCGTAAGACTTCCTCTTGAGGAGGGTAATTCATGGCAGGCTTTCCGGATGATAGTGTTGGGCGACACGACTACCATTACTGCCCATGTGGAAGAAAAGCAGAGTGTATCTGTCCCTGCCGGTGAATTTGCCGATTGTTATCGAATTTACTATGAAAATCAATCGTTAGAAGAACCAATAAGAATATATTTTGCCCCTGATGTAGGTCCTGTGAAATTTGAGTATATTACTGGAAGAGAGGAGGTGTTGATAGACTATGAGGTGGAACAAAATAACTAAGTACTTAAATTCGGAGAGTGGGTTTCCTCCACAATGCTCACTTGACAAAATTTAAAAAATCCGTATACTTTTTTGTTAGTATGTATTATATAAAGTCAACCAGAAATACGAAATAAATGATAGATTTAAATTTTTTTTCAGGGTGCGTAACCTGAGTATTATTATAAATTAGGATAGAAAGGAGGAAATAAAATGAGAAAATCAGTAGGAGTATTTTTAGTAGTTGTGTTGCTTCTGGGAAGTATTAGTTGTGCCACAAGTCAACAGAAAGGAACAGTTATTGGAGCTGCTGCAGGAGGAGTTGTTGGAGGTTTAATTGGTAAAAAGGCTGGAAATACCGCCGCAGGAGCTATAATAGGCGCTGTACTTGGTGGAGCCGCGGGAAATTATATCGGCAATTATATGGACAAACAGGCTGATGAAATGAAACGAGATATTGCGGGCGCAAAGATTGAGCGAATTGGCGAAGGTATCAAGATTACCTTCGATTCCGGTTTACTGTTTGACGTAAATAAAGCTTCATTGAAAACAGCAAGCAGGGAAAATCTGAAAAGTCTTGCCAAAATTCTTAATAAATACGAAGATACCGAAATAGTATTAGAAGGACATACTGATTCGGACGGTTCAGAAGAGCATAATCTTCAATTATCCCGTTCAAGGTCAACTTCAGTTGCCAATTATCTTCAGAGTTTGAAGGTTAAAGAGACTCGTTTTACAGTGATGGGTTACGGCGAATCCCAGCCTGTTGCCAGCAACGAAACTGTGGAAGGCAAACAAATAAACCGCAGAGTCGAAGTTGCTATTTTCGCAAATGATAAACTTAAAAAGGCTGCGGAGAAACAAGCCGGTTAATTAAGTATTTTTTATTTGTAAAAAAGAGAGGAGACATAATCCAGTCTCCTCTTTTTTTGTAGTTGACACGAGCGGAGAAACACATAAAATAAATATAAAGAGAGGTATTAATTGTGATTAAGAGAAAATTGAGTGTTATGTTAATAATATGTTGTGTCCTTCTAATTAACTGCGAAGAGTTAGAAGAATATCTTACAACGGTTTCCGGTAAAATTTACGCGGACAATTGCAAAGTTGCTCTAGCAATTAAAGGTGAGGAAACTTTAATTTCGTATCTTAATAACATCGAAGGAATTGATGAGGTGTCGTTGCGTGATGCTGATATTTTTAGAGGTTTTGATCTGGCAATAGGGAACGATAGTTTATATAATATTACGATGCTGTCTTTTGGTGAAACTTATTTTGTTGCAATAGTAGATGATGGTGAAATAGAAGATGAGCTTGATTCTCTGGATCATGTTGGATTTTATGGGGAATCGGATACCATAGATATTCCCTTGATTGGTGGCGGCGATACTACTTTTGTATATTCTATACCAACCACTATAAATGTTCAAGAGGGAGTCGATAAAAGTGATGTTGATATTGAAAATTTTATTGAATTTAAATGGTTCATAAAGATTGACCAGATAACCAATCCGTGAGTAAAAAGTAGATAGTAGATAGTAGTGAGAATATGGGGTATAGTATTTAGGGTATAGGGTATAGTAAAAAGACTAAAAAAATCAGTGTAAATCCGTGGCTAATTATTTGGTGTGGTGGGTTGAGTTTTAAATAACATAATCTAAAAATGGGGAGTGGTTAGGTCTCTGTGCGTTCTTTTTTCCTCTGTGTCCTCTGTGGTAAAAATTTGGGGATGTGGGTGGATTCTAGCTTCTCTTTTTTATTTGCTTTCTTTTTCTGAAAGATAATAGCTAAGGCGTGCTAATTCTGAGGAAAGATCAATGTTACGAATAATAAAATCATTTGAGAGGTCATTAAGAGAAGAAAGATAAGAAGGAGTAAAATTTAGCACTGCTTCGACAGCAGAATTTTTTATTTTATTTATTACATTAACCACTTCTTCTGGCGGAACTGCAATTATAGCAATTTTTATACCTTCTTTTTTAACTTTCTGTTTAAAATTTTTGATATCGTTAATTTTAACTCCCCTGATATTACTTCCAATTTTTCTTTTATCTTTATCAAAAGCTAATGCTATTTTGAAACCCTGAGTCTTAAAACCATAGAAATTCAGAAGTGCTGAACCAAGTTTACCTACACCAATTAGAGCCACTTTTATTTCTTTACTTGGAAAAGCTATTTCCTTTATTTCTTTAAGGACGTCCTCGGTGTTATATCCAACCCCACGTTTCCCCATTGATCCTATGTACGAGAAGTCTTTTCTTACAAGAGTTGGCTTTATGTTTAATCTATTTGCAATATCTTCTGAAGAAAAGCTTTCCTTGCCTTCCGCGCAAAAACTTTCAAGGCATCTTGCGTATATATATAACCTATTTATAACTTCATCAGGTACTTCTGATTTATTTAAGATATTTCACCTCACTTTGTGATTATAATAACAAGTTCCGGTTTTGTCAATATTTTTTTAACCGCAGAGACGCAGAGAATGCAAAGCCACACCACACCCACATTTTTAATTGTGTTTCTTAAGCCCATCCCAACCAACGAAAAATTTAGAGAGGACTATATGCAGTTGGAAAAAAGCCCCTTGAATATCTTGCAGAGTGGATTATTTTATATATATTCTTTTATATATAAGGAGGTAATATGTATGCAATAGAATATAAGGGAGTCGTAGTAAAAATTGTAAGGGGTGATATCACAGAACAGGATACGGATGCTGTTGTCAATGCTGCGAATAAAAGGCTTTCACCCGGAGGTGGAGTAGCAGGTGCTATTCATTCTGCAGCAGGTTCGAGACTCTGGGAAGAATGCAAGAAAATTGAACATTGTGAAACAGGAGAAGCGGTTATTACTAAGGGATATAAATTACCCGCAAAATGGGTTGTTCATACTGTAGGTCCTGTGTGGACAAGCCGTCACGAAGATCCTGAGATGCTTTCTGCTTGTTATAGTAATTCTCTTGCTATAGCTGATAAACATAATATCCGATCTATATCCTTTCCCGCAATTTCGACAGGAGCTTTTGGTTACCCACTGGAAGAGGGGGCTGAAATTGCCGTTAAGGCTATCTGTGAAACAATCGAAAATCTTTCTTCGGTTAAGTTAATACAGTTTGTTCTTTATGACGATAAAGCATATAATATCTTCGAGGAAAAATTAAAAAATTTAGAAGAAAAAAATTAGAAAATTTGGCCACGGATGAACACAGATTTACACTGATTTTTTTAGCTTGTTTATTATACCCTAAATACTATACCCTATATTCTAACTACTCACGACTTACTACTTTACTATTTGTCTTTCATCAATAAAACTACAGCAATTGCATTATCTTCAGTATGGGATAAAGATATATGTATTTTAATTCCTTCCATTTCATTTTTTAACTTTTCATTTAGAATTCTAATTACAGGTTTTTCTTTAGTTCTGATTTCTATTGCTTTCCACCCGTAATTATGATTTTTTGCCTTATAAAAGGATTCCTTAACAGCAAATCTTACAGCATAACACTGGCTTTTATTAATTTTATTTTTGCAATATTGCTTTTCGTTTGTGGTGAATATTTTGTCTATAAAGTTATCTCCCCAGCGATTTATTGCCTTTTCCATTCTATTTACCTTAGTTATATCTATCCCAATCATTTATCCTCAAAGATTATTACAGTATCTCCGGATTTTATCATACCTAATTTTTCTCTTGCGATTTTTTCGAGAAGAAAAGTGTCTTTTTTTATCCTTTTCAAAGAATCGAGTAAATCTTTTTCTTTTTTAAGAAATTCCTGCTTGTTTCTTCTCAGTTTAATTTCCTTTCTTTTTAGTTTGACAATGTTTATAAAACCATAGGCTCCGAAAAAGAGATAGAAAAGTATTCCGCAGATTGTTAAAACTAAAAGAGTCTTTTTTAAGTGTTTTTTTAGAAGCTTCTTAGAATGCTTTGAACCTCGCGGCATCTCCTAATTCCTCTTCAATTCTGAGCAGCTCGTTGTATTTTTCTAGTCTTTCGCTCCTGGAAAGAGAACCGGTTTTAATTTGACCCGTATTTAGACCGACTGCGAGGTGGGCAATAAACGTATCGGCAGTCTCTCCTGAACGGTGCGAAACAACTGCTGTCCAGCCGTTATTTTTTGCCATCTGGATTGCTTCGATCGTTTCTGTAACGGTCCCAATCTGATTGAGTTTTATTAAAACCGAGTTACTTGCATTTCGTTCTATACCTTTCTGTATTATGGAGGTATTGGTTACAAAAAGATCGTCACCAACAATCTGGATTTTATCTCCCAATTCTTCTGTTAATTTTTCCCAACCATCCCAATCGGCTTCAGAAAGACCGTCTTCAATTGAAATTATGGGATATTTGTTAACCCATTTTTTATATACGGAAATCATATCTTCCGAAGATAAAGACTTCCCTCCAAAATTATAGGACTTATTTTTGTGAAACTCGGAGGCTGCACAGTCTAGTGCTATTGCAACTTCCTCACCCGCTTTGTATCCGGCTTTTTCGATGGATTCAAGAATTAAACTCAAAGCCTCTTCATTTGTTGAAAGGTTTGGAGCGAACCCCCCTTCATCTCCTACACTGGTAGCATATTTCTTGCCAGAAAGAATTTTCTTCAATGAATGAAAAACCTCGCTTGCTGCCCTGATTGCTTCTTTAAAACTAGATAAGCCCACGGGAACTATCATATATTCCTGAATGTCAAGATTATTATCAGCATGTTGTCCACCGTTTAGGATGTTGCATTGCGGCACTGGAAGCTGACACGCGTTTGTTCCTCCCAGATACCTGTAAAGAGGTACATCTAAGAAATTACTTGCGGCTCTGGCGACTGCCATGGATACCGCAAGAATAGCGTTAGCTCCGAGTTTACTTTTGTTTTCTGTTCCATCCATTTTGCACATTGTTATGTCTATCAGTCTTTGATCAAAGCAATTTTTACCTGCAATTTCCTGCCCTAGGATATTTTTTGCGTTGTTAACCGCTGTAAGAACTCCTTTTCCACCATATCTTTTTTTATCATTATCTCGAAGTTCTAGAGCTTCTCTTGTTCCTGTAGAAGCGCCGGAGGCAACAGCTGCTCTGCCAAGGATTCCTGATTCTAAAAGACATTCGGCTTCTATAGTGGGATTACCTCTTGAGTCGATGATTTCTCTTGCTTTAATGTCAATTATTCTCATTTGTATTTGTCCTCCTTAATTTTTACCTACGCCCGGAAGGATTCGAACCTTCAACCAGCGGATCCGAAGTCCGCTACTCTGTCCAGTTGAGCTACGGGCGCAACCATATTTATCAATCTTTTAGTTGAAAACCAAGTTGATTTTAACAATTTTTAGTTAATCACTCGAATATATTATTACATTTTTGTTTGTCAAGAGAAAATAGAGAGTAGTGAGCAGCGAGTAGTGAATAGTTAAGAAAAAAAAGCAAAATTCGTGTACTTTTTGTCTTAATTTAAGTATGAGAATAAATAATATAAGAATCTGTGATAATCTTGTGTAATCTTGTGGTTAATATAGTTCCTACTCTTGACAAAAATACACTAATATTTTATACTTCCCATATGATATTCATACTTTTAATCGGTTATCTTTCTGTTTTGCTTCCGGAACCCTCTATAAGGGCTCAAAAATGGATAGATCAAGGAGAGATTGAGCTTCCTTACGGGATTTCGCCTTTATTTGAAGATACTAATACTGTTGATATTTCAATACATTCGTTTGTAGATACTATAAACTATGTTCAAATCTGTCCCACAATTAAGAATCGATCTGGAGAGTGGGGAGGAGAAGTTTCCCCTTATCTCCGCTGGGGAGGGGATTCCCTTTATCCTAAAAGAAAAAAATTTGGTGTTTATTCCGATTTTATAAGGGGGTCTATTTTTTACAAAAACGATAAAATCTTATTTGCCTTTGGTAAAGATATATTTTCTTTAGGTCCCGCATTTGAGAACAACGCGTTGCTTTCCCCCAATATTCCGCTTAATTATTTAAGCTTTACTTTTAAAACGCCTAGATTTGCTTTTACTCATATAATTTCACGTTTAGGTAATTACGAGGGCGTAGAATACGAATGGGATGATACTTCGTCCGGGTATTTAACAAACGTCAATAGATATATTGGAATACATCGTCTTGAAATAAAACCAACAGATTGGTTTGCTTTTTCGATTTCTGAAGCAATGTTGATAGGGGGTGAATCTTTGGGTTTTCCCTTTGAATTATTGACGCCGCTTACAGTTTACTTTGTTGAACAACATAATAGGAAACGGAATACTAATATTTTATGGAATCTTGATTTAGTGGCAGTTAGAGGAAAATTCCTGTTTTATTTTGATCTATTTCTCGACGATTTTCAGTACGAAGCAGACCCCTGGAAAGAACCAAATCATATAGGACTATACCTTGGAATTCAAAGCAAAGATTTTCTCATTAGCAATTCGGAGCTCTTTGTTTCTTACAATCTTATGTCGAGGTGGGTTTACGATAATATACTGGTCTGGCAGCGGTTTTCAGACGAAGGAATGCCTCTTGGCTCTGTTCTTGGTTGCGACTACGACAGATTTATTTTAAAATCTCTTTATCCTATTGCTTCCTTTAAAGCGGGAGGTAAGATTTCTTACACAAGAATGGGAGAAAACAGAATAGCAACTCCATGGCCTGTTAATACAGAGGTTGGCGCATCTACGGAAAATGAATTCACTGGTGTAAATTTTCTGACCGGGACAGTAGAAAAGAGAATGACCATAGCTGCCATATTAAAGTACAAGAACCTTTTAGAGCTTACTTCCGGCCTATCATATTTCAAAAACTATAAACATGAACAGGGAACAACAAAAATCTTACCCTTAATTGAATTAAAGTTAAAGTACAGTATATAAGATACAAGTATTTGATAATAATAATATTAGATTATAAATATTTAACAATAAAATATGTGCTTTTACTATTTTGGTAAAGAGTATATTAAGGGATCTGGGTATCTAGGGTTCAAGGATTCAAATTTCTTTTTTAGCACGTTAAATGGAGGCAGGCAATTGTATTCTTGTTCTCTTGGAAGTACTTGTTGTAAAGCTCGACAGCTTCTCCTGTTTTGGCTAATATTACATTGATATTCTTTTCTTTAAGTTTTTCCAGGGTTTCTTCCGGTACTTTCATAACTCCGTAGGCTCCGGTGCCTACTATCAAAAGGCTTGGGCTTAACTCAATAACTTTTTTTAGGTCTCTTAGAGATAAGCTATGCCCTTCTTCTCTCCACCAAGGGCAAAATATATTATCGGGGAAAATAATAACATCCTTTGTGTATTCTTTACCGTTTATCGTTATTGAGCCGAAATTGTATT
>CAYYUB010000040.1:0-13384 GCA_964474855.1 uncultured bacterium | reverse complement strand
CCCACAGACCGTTTAGTTGAGATTACAGCTTTTGAAGGGGCCATTCTAAGGACAACCGAAGAATGTCACGGCAAAACTTCAGATGGAAAAGGACCAGTAATCAGAGGAATTACTTTTACCCAGTATGCCAAGCGAGCGATCTTTGTTGAAGGAACATTCCCTCTGGGCCTGTCCAATGAATCAAAGCATGGAAAAGATGTGATAGGAACCACTCTAGAACACTGCGAGATTTCCAACTGTTCGCGGGTGGCAGCGAGACTCAGGGGAGACAGCTTAGTAATGAGACACTGCAAAATCAGTAATACCAGTACAGAAGGAATCTATATCGAAGCCTCGAATGATGTTCTTCTAGAAAAGAATATTTTTACAAAAAATAACATAGAAAGGATTACCGGCTACTTCCCTGCTGCTGTAAAGATTTTCAATCAATCCTACCGCGTTACATGCCGTGATAATCTTGTTATAGATTTACCGTACTCAAATGGGATCTGGTATGACGTAGGCAATGTGGACGGCGTTTTTGTTGATAACTGGGTTCAAGACGTAGGCATTATGGACGAGGGACCTTTAGATAAACCTTTCTGGATGGGGGACAATGGGTTTTTCTTCGAAATATCGAAAGGGGCAATCTGCGCGGGAAATGTTTTTGTTAATTGTAAACACGGCATTTTCGTCCTCAACAGCTCAGGGGTTGAGATATACAATAACACAATAGTAAATAGTCCTGTAATGATTGGCAGAACTCCCAGAAGTGCGGAAGGAGATCATTTCGGCTGGCACCCAAGCACAGGTCCGGATGTCAGTGAGCGGTATGGGCATGTATTTGTTAATAATCTGATTGCTGTAGATAAAAATTACTACGAATCACTTTTTGTTACTTTTCAGACTCCGGATCTCTGTAAAAAGCTCGATAAACCGCAATTAGATAAACTCGATTATAACGTGTATATTAGAACTACGGGCAACAAATCTAATCCGTTTATACTGTGGAGTCCGGCAAAAAACGAAGATTGTCATATAGAAATAGAGGAGTTGTCGGATTTACACAAACTGCATCCGGAATTTTCAACCAACAGTCAGTATTTCAAAAGTTATGATGGCCCCCTATTCAAGAGTTGGAAACTGAGAAATTTCGAGCTGTTAAATGAATTCCCCGGTTCCAGGTCCGCGGCTACAGAGCTTCCGGATAAAGCGAAGGCGCTTCTTATGTTATCAGACGAGTATATTCCGTTCATCGGAGCTTTACCACCAAAGTAATAAAACAATAACTTTTTTTAACCGATGTTCGGCATAAAGCAGAGAATTTTACATTTTATATAAAAAAATAAAAAGGAGTTGATAATGCCAAGATTCAAAATTTATAGATTTTTTATTATTATATCCTCATTTTTCTCAATACTATCATGCTCAATATCTTTGAAAGCATATCCTTCAGGTGGCCCCTACGGACCCCTCAAGCAAAAATACGATTTACCTCTGGTAAGCGGAAAAATTTACTATGTAGCGCCCGATGGAAAGGCTGAAAACAAAGGAGAAACACTGGATAAACCCACAACAATCGAAAAAACGATAGAAAAGGTTGTAACCGGAGATGCAATTGTTATGCGCGGAGGGACTTACCGTACCGGTGAACTTATTTTAAATCAGGGAATCACCATACAGCCATACGCCGACGAAAAACCTATTTTAAAAGGAACCTTCGTAGCAAAAGATTGGCAGGACCTCCATAACGGATTATGGAAAACTTCTTGGACGCGTTTGTTCCCCGCCGAACCCGATGATTGGTGGTGGGTCGATTGGGAGGGAAGAAAAACTCCACTGCACCGTTTCAATAACGATATGGTATTTATAGATGGGAAGTTTTTACAATCAGCCGGATGGAGAGGTGAAGTCGACGAAAATTCATACTTTATCGATTATAACACAAAAGAAGTTTACATAGGAACCGACCCCACAGACCGTTTAGTTGAGATTACAGCTTTTGAAGGCTGTATTTATAGAACGACCGGGAAATGCCATGGTAAAATCTCAGACAGAAAGGGACCTGTGATTCTTGGAATTACCTTTACTCAGTTTGCCAGACGAGCGATTTTTGTGGAAGGAACATATCCGGAAGGATTATCCGATGAATCAGAACACGGAAAGGAAGTGATGGGAACGACTTTAGAACACTGCGAAATTTCCGACTGTTCCAGGGTGGCAGCGAGACTCAGGGGAGACAGCTTAGTAATGAAACACTGCAAAATTAGCAATACCAGTACGGAAGGGATCTATATCGAGGCTTCTTCTGATGTTCTTCTAGAAAAGAATATTTTTACAAAAAATAACATAGAAAGGATTACAGGATATTACCCTTCTGCCGTGAAGATTTTCAATCAATCTTACCGGGTTACCTGTAGAGATAATCTTGTTATAGACCTTCCCTATTCAAATGGGATCTGGTATGATTGTGGTAATGTTGACGGTGTTTTTGTCGATAATTGGGTTCAGGATGTAGGCAGTAGAGACAGAGTATTCTCAAAAGAAAGATTCTGGCCCAGCGATAACGGTTTCTTCTTTGAGATTTCAAAGAAAGCCATATGTGTGGGGAATGTTTTTGTGAATTGCGACCAGGGTATTTACGTTATAAATGCTTCGGATGTCGAAATGTATAATAATACATTGGTAAACAGCACTGTTACAATAATAAGAACTCCAAGAAGCGCAGCAGGAGATCATTTCGGCTGGCACCCAAGTACAGGTCCGGATGTCGACGAACGGCATGGACATGTATTTGTTAATAATCTTATTGCGACCGATGAAAATTACGACAGACCTCTGTTTGTAACCTACCAAACGCCTTCTCTATGCAAAAAGCTTAAAAAACCGCAATTAGATAAACTCGATAACAATATTTACATCCGAACTCCTGGCAGCAAAACTGATTTACTTATGTTCTGGAGCCCTACCAGGAATAAAGAATGTAGGAATGAATTTAATTCTCTATCCGAATTAAATAAAATGCATAAGGAATTTACCGCTAACAGTAAATATTTAACAGATTATGATGGACCCTTATTCAAAAGCTGGAGACTGGGAAATTTCGAGCTGTTAAATGAATTTCCGGGATCAAAATCGGCAGCCAGCCTTCCACCTGAAATCAGGAAACTTTTGGGACAGAACGAAAAGGCTGTACCGTTCATCGGAGCTTTCCCTCCGCTTCCGTGAAACTTCAAATCTAATCTTACAAAAAGATTTAAAGTAGTGAGAAGAGAGTAGGGAGTGGTTAGATGAATTAAAAAAGGCGGGTTTTCCCGCCTTTTTTAATTTTCTGCTTTTTTAACTATTTAACTATTTTTCTATTTAGCCGTTCAACTTAGATTCGGAGAATCTATAAAAAAAGACCTGGCTACTGTCGCAAAAAATCAATTAATATCTTTAATTTTAAGAATCCCTTCGAGTTTACTCAATCTAAGTACGATGTTTATATCCTGACTTATTATAGATAATTTAAGGCCATTATTTCCTATGTCGATGGTGTTGAATCCCCCTCCTGTTGCTTTGTATTTTTTGGTTTTATCTAAATTTAAAGGAGTATATTTTTTCACATTATATATTTCCAGATAAAATTCTTTGCTTTCTTTGCTTGAAATTTTGGATGAATAAGATCTAAGAAAAAATGTTTCATTTTTAGAGTCAAATCCAAAGTCTTCCTCTGTAAACTCGGAATCATGCATTTTTCCGATAACAGTTCTAAGATCCTCTATGCTTTTTATTTTCATTTTCATGATTATAGATCGTAGTGAAGAAAGGTTTAAAAGTCAAGGGTTTTAATAGTTAGGTCGTTAGGACGTTAGGTTGTTGCAAAAAAGTTGCTAAATCCTAAATCCCAAAATAACTATTTAACCATTCAACTTAGATTTGAAGAATCTACGTAAAAAAACGGAACCTTTAAGGTGAGTTATTCGTCTATCATATGAAACTTAAGTAAAGAATCTTAAAAAAGGGAGGAATTTATGCTTAAGAAAGATTTGGTAAGTTATGAACCGTTAGACGGGTTTTTTGATATAAGGGAAGATTTCGACAACTTGACAAGAGATTTTTTGAGAGGCTTTAGCGGTCTCGCATCAAGCAGGGAAACCTATCCATTGGCAAATGTGAAGGAAGATGATAAAAGATACACGATTACTGTAGAGACTCCAGGAATTGATAGAAAGGATTTGAAAATCACAATAAAAGGCAATAGGCTTCTACTAGAAGGTGAGAAAAAAGAAGAGACTAGGGAAGAAGGTGAATCTTACCTCAGGGTGGAAAGATCTTACGGTAATTTTTGCAGAACTTTTAGCTTCGCATCCGAACTGGACACAAAAAAGGTTAATGCTGAATTTAAAGACGGAATCTTAACCGTGACTTTACCCAAAACGGAAAAAGAAAAGACCAAAGAAATTGACATTAAAGTAAAGTAAGATAAATCGAATGTCGGACAAAAAAGGGGCTGTTTTCGCAGCCCTTTTTTTATTTAAAGCTCAGCAGATAATTCTTAAATGTTTGGTAATCATTTGGCAGATGCTCGGGTTCTATGACTCTTTTGTCTATATCTGCCAATGACGGATGAGGCTTGGGAGTTATATTGAGAGTTTCTTTTATTATTTCAGGAAATTTTGAGGGATGTGCGGTCTCAAAACATATGGCAGTCTTATTTATTTTACCGTAATGATGCATCAAAGCCGCAACACCCACTGCCCCGTGCGGTTCAAGTAACACATTAAACTTTTCAAATATTTCTTTTATGGTTTCCACGGTCTCCTCGTCGCTAATCGATACCGAATATAAATTCTTCCTCATCAGAGTGACATCAGGTTTCTTATGAACATTTCCCTCTTTATCTACAGTCCCCCCGTAAAGATCGAAATATCTTGCGAGGTTACTCGGATTTCCAACATTCATTGCATTGGAGAGACACTTACGGGACGGATCCACCTTATCGTAAACCCCACTCTCAAGAAATTTAGGAAATTCATCGTTTTCATTGGTGGCTATTATAAGCGGCTCGACTGGTAAACCCATTCTACGCGCAATTTCACAACCAAGTGAATTTCCGAAGTTACCTGACGGAACCGAGAAAATAACGGGAAGGATTTCATCTACCACATTTACATAAGAATAAAAGTAATAAACTATTTGAGGTAAAATCCTTCCTATATTTATTGAATTTGCCGAGGTTAAATTTAAAAACTTAAGCTCGGGGTCACCGAATGCCTGTTTTACCAGACGCTGACAGTCGTCGAATTTACCATCGATAGCTAACGTAGAAGTATTGTCGCCTATTGCGTTTAATTGTTTGCGCTGTCCTTCACTGACTTCCAATTCCGGGTACAAAATACATACCTTGATACTTTCCAACCCCTTATAAGCCGTACCAATCGCACTTCCGGTATCTCCGGAAGTTGCCACGAGAACGGTTATTTCCTGGGTTTCTTCTTTTAACTCCTCCATTAATCTTGACATAACCTGAGCGGCGAAATCTTTAAAAGAAGCAGTCGGCCCCTGATCCATTCTGGCAAGATAGATTTCTCCGGTAATTTTCTCTAAAGGTATACTAAAAGTGTACGCATCCCTGCAAATTTCTTTTAATTTTTCATCACTTATATCATCTTTAAGATATTTTCTCAGTATCTCAAATGCAACTTCATAGTAAGGTCTACCCTTAAGCGATAAGATTTCTTCTTTATATAGTTCAGGCAAGCTACCCGGCATAAACAATCCATTATCCGGAGCCTGCCCCATAAAAAGAGCCTCTTTAAAGGTTACTTCTCCCTTAAAACCCTTTATCTCTTCAGTATTTAAGTCTCTATTTGTACTGTAGTACAAAATCTTATTACTCAATTCCATCTCCTTTTTTCTTTTGCCGCAGAGCCACACCTAACCCCAAATTTTATTTTGTTTGTTCAAATCCTAACTTAACAAACCCCATGGACTCCATAAACTCCATAAACTCAATATATTCTATGAAACTCAAAACCAAAAGTCAACTGTTAAATATCGATTTCTTTCAGATCTTTTTCCGTAGGGACAACTTTCCATTCCTGTTCCCCATAATCAAAATCCGCAATTTTGTCAATAGGTAATTTCATATACTTACCAAATCCTTCGGCTGCTACCTCACCGCTTTTTAAAGCTATTTCTCCACTTCCTTCATAAATCCGGCTTGTTTCTTTAGTAACACGAGCCCTGACTTTTATTTCCTCATCAAGCGGAACAGGTTTTTTGAAACTAACATTGAACTCAACCGTTACAAACCAGACGTCTTCTTCGTAATTCATCATAATGGCTCTTCCTATCGTCTCATCCAGGACAGCTGAAATTATGCCGCCATGGAGACGACCCGGGTAACCCTGATGTTCTTTTATCGGTTTAAAGACAGCAACTAATTCCTTATTTTCCAATTCGTAAAAATGAGCCTTAAGCCCCAGATTGTTTTTTAATCCGCAGACAAAACACATTTTTGAATTCGGCTGTTTTCGATTGACTTTTCTTTTCACTATCAACTCCCTTTTTAAAATACAAATTATTTATCTTATTGCAAGGGTTATTGAAGATGACCGAAGACCGACGGCGGTATATTCTTCGAATCTAAGTTAAGTCGTTAAATAGTAGTAAATAGAGAGTAGTTAGTAGATAGTAGTTGGTAGTTAGAAAAACAACAAAAAAAACTCTGTGTTCTCTGTGCCTATTCTTTAGGATTTTGGGGTTGGGATTTAGTAAAAACAACAGAATTTATTTTTTTCTTTGTATCTCTGTGCTCTCTGCGCGTTCATTTTTTCTCTGCGTACTCTGTGGTAAAATCAGTTTTTGGGTGGGGGTGGTCAAATAAAATATACCCCTTGACAAAAAAGGGAATAGTGATATACTGTTAGCAGTTCTACTAATTCAATAGAACTGATAGAGCAATAATTAAATATTTTAAAATTGGGGGTGAAAAATGGCTGAGATAAAAGTTGATTGTAGAAATGAGACGTGTCCCGTTCCTTTAGTGGAGACAAGAAAGGCTTTGCGCAGGGCTTCTAAGGGTGACGTGGTTGAGGTTACCGGCACTCATCCATCTTCCAGGAAAGAAATACCTATGGCTGTAAAATCAATGGGATTGGAGCTGTTAGGGGTTGAGGAAGAGAATGGCGTGTGGTCGATAAGGATTCGCAAATAGGAGGCTAATATGAATAAAAAGGCAACTTTAGTTGTTCATAGCGGAGATTTAGATAAAGTGTACAGCGCTTTTATTATTGGGCTGGGCGCTCTTTCTATGGGCATGGATGTTTCTATGTATTTTACTTTCTGGGGTCTCCAGCGTCTTAAAAAAGGAAAATTGGATAGTGCCCCTCTTTCGAAAATGAACATGTTCGGGCTTGGCAGATGGATGATAAGGCGAAAGATGAAGCGGGCGGGTGTGGCTTCTCTTGATAAGATGCTAAAGGACTTTGTGGAGCTTGGAGGGAAAATACTTGCTTGCGATATGACTATGGAGATAATGGGAATAAAGAAGGAAAATTTGAGAAGTGATGTGATTAATGATTATTGCGGTGTAGGTACTTATATAAAAGAAGCAATGGAGTCTGATATAACTCTATTTATTTAGGGGAGATTAGATATGGAAAAAGAGACAATTTATCTGGATAATGCGGCTTCTACCAGGATGGATGAGAGAGTTTTGGAAGCTATGAAGCCGTATTTTTTTGATATTTATGCTGTCGCGACTTCCGAATTTGGATACTCTCTTGGGATAGAAGCAAGGGAAGCTCTTGATAATGCGAGAGCAAAAATACTTTCTGTTTTAGGAAATCCTACAGGGAGATTGATTTTTACCTCAGGAAGTACGGAGTCCAGCAATATTGCTATAAAAGGTGTGGTTAAAAAGCTGTCCGGAAAGAAAGGGAAACATATAATTGTATCTAAAATAGAAGATTTTCCTGTTTTGAACAGTGCGAAATCTCTTGAACGGGAAGGCTTTAAAGTTACTTATCTAAACACAGACAAATACGGGCTTATCGATCTTGATAAGCTTAATGAAGTAATCGATGAGGAGACGATATTGATTTCAATCCAGCATGCCAATCAGGAAATAGGAACCATTCAGGATATAAAAGCAATAGCTGAGACCTGCAGCAAGCATAATGTCATTTTTCACACTGATGCAACGCATTCTTTTATGAGAGTTCCTATTAATTTAAGTGAATTAGGCATAGATTTGCTGACGGTGTCCGCGCATACGATTCACGGACCAAAGGGCATCGGAGCGCTTTATGTAAAAGAAGGAGTTCCCCTGGCGAAGTGGATTGACGGCGGTTTTCAGGAATTTGACTTACGGGCAGGGGTTGAGAACATTCCCGGAGCAGTGGGTTTTGCAAAAGCAGTGGAACTTGTAACTGAAGAAGAAAATGAGCAGCTTAAAAATCTGCGGGATTATCTCATAGGAAAAATTCAAAATGAGATTTCCGATACGGTTTTAAACGGGCATCCCGAAAAGAGAATACCACATAATGCTAATATAACTTTTCACTATGTTGAGGGCGAGTCTATCACACTTCATCTGGATATGAGAGGTTTTGCTGTAAGTACCGGTTCTGCATGTTTCAGCAAATCACTTGAGGCGAGTCATGTAATATTGGGTATCGGAGGCAATCACGAAAGAGCCCATGGGTCAGTCCGTTTTAGTTTCGGAAGATTCAATAAAAGAGATGATGTGGATAAGATAGTAGAGGCTCTTAAGGATATAGTGAAACAGTTGAGGGTGATTAGCCCTCTTAAAGGGGGAAAAGCGAGGTAAAAGATGAAATTTCCATATAATGAAAAAGTACTTGAGCATTTTAGAAATCCCAGAAATGTCGGAAGTATTGAAAATCCGGATGGGAAGTCCACCGAAGGTAGTCCCGCGTGCGGAGATATGGTTTCGGTTTATATTAAAGTAGATGACAAGACAAAGAAACTTAAGGATATAAAGTTTGAATCGTACGGTTGTGCCTCAAATATAGCTACCGGTTCGATAATTACCGAACTGGCAAAAGGAAAAACTCTTGAAGAGGCTAAAAAGATAGATTGGAAGGAGGCATCGGACGCTCTTGGGGGATTGCCCAAGATAAAAACGCATTGTTCTGTACTTGCTGTAGATGGTCTTCGTGCGGCAATTCAAAATTACGAAGAGAAACATGGGCTTGTTAAGGAAAAAAATCCAACAACGAAGGAAATTGTATTGAAGAGATTAAAACATGTTATGAATCCTCTTGCGGGTTTAGACCTTGTGAGAACGAATTTGATTGATAATATTAAAATAGAAAATGGAACTGTCGAAGTGATGGTAAGTCTTCCCGGAGATCATCAGTTCGCGAACAATATCGGGGAAGAAATAGTAGAAAAACTGGGAAGTTTATGGGATGTTGATAGGGTTGTCGTTAAATTTACGGCTTAAGGAGAAATATATATTATGAAGTTTTCCACGCGAAGCAGATACGGGCTAAGAGCTATGATTGAGCTTGCTCGTAATTATCCGGATAAGCCGATACTTCTAAAGGATATTGCCGGGCACCAGGATATTTCTATGAAATATCTTGACCATATTGTTTCTTCTTTGAAGGTGAGGGGTTTAATCGTAAGGGTAAAAAATGGGTATGTTCTTGGTAAGCCTCCGGATGAGCTAAACTGCGCTGAAATAATTAATATTCTTGAAGGCTCGTTTAATCCCGTTATTTGTGTAGATTTGCCTTCGGTTTGTAAGAGGTCAAGTAAATGTGAAGCCAAAAAGGTATGGGAAAAAGTTGGGGCAACTTTGCGAGAAACATTGAAATCCTTTACGTTAGAAGATTTGATAAACCATAACGCGGCAAAGCCGCAATAATGGAAAAATTAAATATAAAAATGGAAAATGGAAAAACAAGAGGAAAAAGAGAGAAACAACAAATCACAAGAATAGCACGAATGGCTTTTCTTTTTTCCTATTCAACCATTCAACAATTTAACGATTCAACTATGATTCGTAGAATCTAAAAAGGGGGAGAAATGGATGTAAAACATGTGGAAGGAAAAGACAAGGGCAAGATAATGCTTTATGCAATATCGACCTGTGTTTGGTGTAAAAAGGTTAAAAAATTGTTAGGCAGTTTAAATGTTGATTATTACTACATAGATGTTGATCTCCTGCAGGGAGAAGAAAGGGTGGAGGTGGAGGAAGAGGTTATGAAATGGAATCCTTTATGCTCATTTCCGACTCTTGTTATGAATGATAAAGAATCTGTAAACGGATATGATGAAGAAGAGATAAGGAGTAAAATTCAAAATGGATGAAATGAATATCTTACAAGAGAAGGTTGATAAACTATATAAGAGATTAGATGAAGAGGCAGAATCGTCTGGTTATCACCTTAACCCCGATGAAGAGTTTACGATAGAATTAGTAGAAGGTTTGCTTGTAAACGAAAAAAGGTACGGATACTGGGCCTGTCCATGCCGCCTTGCGTCAACCATAAAGGAAAAGGATCTGGATATAATATGTCCTTGTGATTATAGAGATCCGGATTTAAGCGAGTATGATACCTGTTATTGTGGATTGTATGTTTCGTCGGCTGTTGTAAATGGAGAAAAGAAAGTAAACAAGATACCGGAGAGGAGACCGACAAAGACAGAAAGAGAAAAACTTGAAAAGAAATCCGAAAATATAACAGCAGGAATAACAAAGCTCTCGAAACCAGTATGGCGTTGTAAGGTTTGCGGTTATCTATGCGCACGGGATGCTCCCCCTGAGGTATGCCCTATATGCAAGGCTAAAAAAGAACGCTTTGAGAAATTTTTATAAAGTTAGAAAATTAGGAGAAGGATAAATGAAAGTTCTTAAGGGGATAAGTGCAAATGCTGGTTTAGCTAAAGGCATTGCTACTGTTTATTCTGAAGAAATAGAAGAAAATATTCCTCACTATATGATTGAAGAGGAAAAAATAGAGAATGAAATTACTCGTTTAAAAGAGGCTTATGGTAAAACAAAGATTGCAATAGAGCAAATGTTAAAAGTCTCCGAGGAAATATTCGGTAAAACCGGTGAAGAGATACTTACCGCCCATAGTACAATTTTAGAAGATGAAGCATTATTTGAGGAAATTGTTTCTATTATAAAAAAGAGGCTTATCAATGCCGAACATGCTGTAAATGATGTTTTTGATGCCTATCAGGAGAGATTTAAACATAAAGACTTCCATTTTTCAGAAATAACCCATGACATTGTTGACGTAAGAAATCGTATCCTTTCGTCTTTTGATGGTCTTTCCGGACGGTTTGAATGTACTATAAACGAGAGACAACCGGTAATTGTTGTCTCTGAACGGCTTAGTCCTTCAATGGTTTTAAATATCTCTCAGAGTGATGTACTGGCTTTTGTAACCGAAGAAGGAGGTCTTACATCACATGCAACTATACTGGCGCAGAATTTTGGTGTACCAATTGTTTTTGGTATTAACATTAAAAATAATATTGAATGCGGAGATAAAGTTATAGTCGATGCTTCGCTTGGGAAGGTTATAGTAAAACCGGATAAAAAAACAAAAAAGTATTATAATAGAAAAATAGAAAAAGCAGAGAAACGTAAACAATTCTGTATGGTTAAAGAAGAAATCCCCACTCAGACTAAAAAGGGACTGCGGCTTGCTTTAAAAGCCAATATTAGCCTGAAAGCGGAAATAAAAATGCTTGAAGGTCTGAATTACGATGGAGTAGGACTACTTAGGTCGGAATTTCTATTTGCAAACCGCCATAAAGCACCGTCCGAAGAAGATTGGTTCAAAGTTTATAAAAATATTGCTGAAACTGCTGATGGTAAGAATGTTAATATAAGGCTATTGGATATCAGCGGCGATAAGATGCCGAAATATTTACACCTTCCTCTCGCAGGAAATCATGATCTTGGAATACGCGGAGCTAGAGCTATAGAAATTTTCGATGATATGTATCAGAGCCAGACTAAAGCAATACTTCGAGCATCGGTTTACGGAAATGTACGATTATTATATCCAATGATATCAGATGTCTCAGATATCGAATCATTCAGAGAGTTAAGAAAAAAAGCTGAATCTGTTTTGCGAAAAGAGAAAAAGAAGTATAAAAAAGATATAAAGGAAGGAATAATGATTGAAACACCTGCTGCGGCAGTCATGGCCGGGACTCTTATTAAATATGTTGATTTTGCCAATATTGGTTCAAATGATCTCCTTCAATATACGCTTGCCGCATCAAGGACAAATCAAATAATCGAGAAAAGATACCATATTCTGCATCCTTCGCTTGTTCGTCTTATGGAAATTATTGTTAGGGAAACGCGTAAATATAAAAAAGAGATATGTTTATGTGGAGAGATTGCAAGTTTCGAAGAATTTTATCCGCTATTTCTTAGCCTCGGCATTAAAAGTTTTAGCGTGGAAGCGTCAAAACTGAGTGATATAAAATGCAATTTACTGCATGTCGGGGTACCTGATAAGTCTCTTGTGAATAAATTCTATGAAAATCTTAAAAAAGATGATATTGAAAAATTCTTTAAAAGATAAAACTTTCGAATGTTTAGAAGTTAGAAATATTAATATTAAACTTATATAAGAGAGGTTTATATGAAAGACATTTCTATAGTCATTTGTGGTGAGGCGGGACAGGGAATCCAAACGGTAGAGAAGATACTTACATCTATTCTTAAACTTTCAGGATATTATATATTTTCGACCACAGAGTTTATGTCCAGGATTAGAGGTGGGAGTAATTCAACTTTGATAAGAATATCCGATGTACCTGTTAATTCTTTTGTAGAAAAAACAGATATTTTAATTCCACTGGATTCTAAAGCTTTTGACCATGTAAAATGGAGAACAGACAAAGACACAATTCTGCTTGGGAGAGAAGAATTTATACAGAAAAAATCCAAAAGGACCTTTGAGGTTAAATTTACTGAGCTGGCAAAAGAAGCCGGAAGTAAACTATATGCCAATACAGTAACTGTTGGGTTGATTGCCGGTATGCTATCGATTGATTTCCCGATTTTGGAAAAATTCATAAGAGGTTTTTTCAAAAAAAAGGATGAGAAAATCATTAACGGGAACATCGAAGCAGGTAGGAAAGGTTATGAAATAGGCGAAAGACTGGTTAAGGAGAATAAGATTGATTTTAAGTTAAAAAGAAGTGAGAAAGCAAAGGATCATTTACTTCTAAGTGGTACCGACTTGATTTCTATGGGAGCAATTGGGGGTGGGTGTAATTTTATCTCTTCGTATCCGATGTCTCCATCAACCGGAGTTCTCACTTTTCTTTCGAGGCAACAGGAAGAGTTTGGAATAATTGCTGAGCAGGCGGAGAGCGAGATATCGGCGATTAACATGGCTCTTGGAGC
>CAYYUB010000039.1:0-13485 GCA_964474855.1 uncultured bacterium | reverse complement strand
CTGGGTCTTTGCGGTAATATTAGATTTTAGGGGTGATGATGGGATTCTGGCTTCCGGCTTCTGACTCCTCTTTTCTTATATTGACTTTTTATATTTTAACTATAAAATATCTTATTAAAATATTTAAAACTTTTAAAGCGAGGTGTTCAGATGGAAGAAAAAAAGATAGGTGTTATAAGTCATTATTTTGGCAAAATCTCTGTCGGGATTATTGAGCTGAGTGCTCCTTTGAAAGTGGGTGATACCATTCGTATTAAAGGAGCTCATGATGATTTTACTCAAAGTATTGAAACTATGCAGATTGAACATGATTCGGTTGAATCCGCAAAGAAAGGGGAGTCTATCGGTATAAAAGTTATTCAGAAAGTCCATCCTCACGATTCGGTTTATCTTGTAACTGAGTAGAATCGGATTTGACGAGTAACACCTAAAAATACCGGAGAATAGTAAGTAGGGAGTAGTTGGCTCGTTGGGTTGTGGGTTCGTTGGATCGGGATTTTTTTTAACTACCTAACGTCCTAACTGTATTCCATTTACACTTGACACTCAATTAAATATAAGTATATTCGGCCAAGTATTTATTGGATAAAGTAAAGGAGGTTAGATGCCTGAAAGTCTTATAAAAGAAATAAAAGAAACCGAAAAGAAATCGGATGAAATAATAAGAAAGGCTAAACTAAAAGCGCGAAAAGAAATCGAGGATGCAAGAAAAGAAGCCGAGACGATTATAGAGAAAGCTAATGATAAAGTAAAGAACTTAATTGCGGATAAAAGAAAAGTTGGTTCGAAAAAGGCAGAAGAAGAAAAGATAAATTTAGAAAAAAAAGTAAACAAAGAAATCGAAGGAATAGAGAAAGAAACTTCTAAAAAGTTAAAAGAAACTCAAAGTTTGATTGTCAAAAGGATTCTAAAAAAAGACTAAATGCCTCAAAAAGAGTTAAAAAAAGCAAATTTCCTGATATACGAAGCCGACAAAGAAAATTTTCTTGAGGAACTTCAGGACAGGGGGATGTTTCATATAACTGATTCCCGTTCTTCGACTTTCGCGGAAGAGAATCCGGATTTGATACCGGCGCAAAAGTTTGGCGACGAAGAATCCGAAGAGATTTTTAAGAAGATTCAAAATATAGTGGATTTACTTGGAGTTCATGCGGAAAGCAAAGGCGTTCTCGGACAGTTTATTGATTTGAAAACCGGAATTTCTCCGAAAAGATACAGGGAAATAGTCAAGAGCTTTGATCTTGATGAACTTAATCAAATCAACAAATGGGAAAGCGAACTGTATCATTTTAAGAATAAATTGACCGAACTTGCCGATAAGCTCGAATTTTACGAAGAATGGGTCGGTTTGAAATCCGAAATTTCCGAACTCGGTAAAGTAAAAGACGTTTCCGTAAAAATATATAGATTAACCGTAGATAAGGATGAGTTAAAAAAGAAATTAAAGGATATTCCGGTAGATTTCCGGATTATTTTTGAAAATCAGAAAAAAACGGGTGTTGTTTTCTTTATTTATAAAGGATTTGGAGATGAATTCAAGAAAATTATTGCTGATTTTGAGGCTGAAATAGTTGATTTTAAAGATGAAGAAGAGAAGCCTGCGAGCATAGTTTCGAAGTGCGGGAAAGAGATAGATAAAATCAGTGAGAAAATTGCTGAGATTTCGGATAAAATATCAAAAAAAGGTTCAGAATACGAAAAATATATAGTTCTTTATGATTATTTTCTTTACAGGATAGGTAGAGCCGAAGTTCTGAATAAAAGTCTTGCAACGAGAAATGTTTTCTTTATTGAAGGTTGGGTTGAAAAGGAAAATCAAACGATACTGCAAAATCTTGCCGATTCCTACGACGGTGTTGAACTTACCTGGATGAAGTCAAAAAAAGGCGAGAAGATTCCGGTTAAGTTGAAAAATAACCCCTTAAGCAGTCCGTATGAAGCTATTACGGGGTTATACGCGCTGCCAAAGACAGGGGAGGTAGATCCTACTCCTTATATAGCGGTATTCTTTGCTCTTTTCTTTGGATTCTGTATGACGGATGCCGCTTATGGAATTATACTGGTTGCTATTTCTTTTTATTTGATGCCGAAACTACCGGAAGGAAAAAAGTATTTATGGATCTTTATAGGAGGAGGACTATTTACTATCTTTGCAGGAGCTATAACAGGCAGCTGGTTCGGTAACAATATTGAAATGGCTTTTCCCGAACTTTCCGGTATTAGTATATTCAGAGCAAAACTCACGATATTTGACCCATTTTCAAATCCTCTTAATTTTCTTAAACTTTCACTGGTTTTTGGAGCCGTTCAGATTTTTACAGGGCTGGCTGTTTCTATAAAAGAAAAAATACGCAAAAAGAGATATTTTAATGCTTTTTCAAATGAGATATCCTGGATTTTTTTCTTTATTTTCTTAGGTTCATTTGTAGTTACAAAATCAAGTGTGTTTAAGTTCTTTATGTTTGTTCCGATTTTAGTAATTTTCTTATTTTCAGGTCAAAGTAAATCCCTGGTTATGAGATTGGCAAAGGGCGGATTTACCGTGTTTAATGAACTTATTGGTTTTCTTGGCAAAATACTTTCCTACACTCGTATAATGGCTTTAGGATTGGTTACGGCAGGTCTTGCTATGTCTGTTAATATTCTTGCCAAGATAGTAAGGGATCTGATTCCGGGTTTCGGAGTCGTTCTGGCAATTATTATATTCATTGGAGGACATCTTTTCTCCATAGCCATAAATACTTTGAGTAGTTTCGTCCATACAATGCGTCTCCAATTTGCAGAATTTTTTCCTTACTTCTATGAAGGAGGAGGCGAAATGTTTGAGCCTTTCGGATTAGTAGGCAAATATACAAGAATTGAAAAAAAGGAGGTCTTAAGTGATTAGTGGTTTTTGGTTAGCAATGTCAGGAGTGGCTGCGGCAGCCTTACTTGCAGGAATTGGTTCTTCTATTGGAGTTCAAATACCTTCAAGGGCAGCAGCCGGTGTTCTTTCCGAGCAGCCGGATAAGTTCGGAAGGACATTTATTTTGGTCGTTCTCCCGTCAACACAGGGTTTCTACGGTTTCATCGCGGCTATGTTTATGATGATGAAATTAGGTATGTTTGGAGGTGGTATAAATTTTGATATGACCGCAGTAGAGGGTTTAAGATATTTAATGGCCGGTCTCCCTGTTGGCATTCTCGGAGCGGTATCGGGAGTTCATCAGGGTCTTGTCTCTGCGGCAGGTGTTGAGCTTGCGGCAAAACAGCCTGAAGCAACGATGAGAGTCGTTATTTTTGCGGTTATGGTTGAAACCTATGCTATTCTTGGTTTTGTTACCAGTTTCTTGATGATAAATGCAATTGGTTGAAAATGGGTAAAGTAAAAGATAAAATCTTAAAAGAAGCGGAAGAGAGCAAAAAGAGAATAGAAAAGAAAGCGGCAGCCGAAATAGAGAGAATTAGGGAAGCGGCAAGAAACGAGGCGAGTAGTATAGAAAAGAAAGGAAAAGAGAGAGCTCTTGATGAAGAAAAGCTTGAGATGGAAAGAATCTTAAGCAGAATCAGAATGGATCTATCCAATAGAAAATTGGATAAGAAGAATAAAATTATGGAAGGTCTCAAGGGAAAAGTTGCGGAAGAGATAAAGAATTTAAAATGGGAAGAATACAGATTACTTGTTCGCCGAATTATTCTCTCGGCTTTGGAGGATGGGGATGAGGAGATTATCCCGGGGGTTTTACACAACGATAAAGTTAAAGAACTAATTGAGGAGCTGAACAGGGATGAGAAGCATAATTTTAAAATTTCTGAAAAAAAGGGCGATTTTGAAGCCGGAGTAGTCTTATCTAAAGGGAAAAGAAAAGTCAATGCAACTCTTTCCGTATTGTTGGAAGAAATCTTTAATGAAATGCAAGAGGAGATTGTAGGGACTTTATTTAAAAGTGAATAGATTCAAAACAGTAAGGGTGTTGGATACAAAGTATACTTATGCTTTAGGTGTAATTCGTGCACGAGAGGTAAGACTATTAACGATGAAGAGCTTCGAGGAGTTACTATCTTCGGAAGATATAGAAGAACTGATGGCTGCTCTCCATGATACGGATTATGGACAATATCTTAGAAATATAAGTAAATATGAAGTGGAAGAAGCTCTCCAGAATTCTAAAGCTGCTCTTTATGATGACCTCGAGAAGATTATAGACGACGTTGAAATAATGAGAATTTTGAGAGCAAAGTACGATTTTCATAATGTAACCGTTCTTCTAAAGGGAAAAATCGCGGAGCAAGATTTTACCGGTATGTGTTCTTCTCTTGGTTCCATACCTGTTTCTAAGTTAGATGGAATATTTAAAGAAGAAAAATATGGGTATCTTCCTGAATATCTTCAAGAAGCGGTGAAAAAAGGAATCGACGTTTATTATTCGACTGAACATAATCCCCAGAGATTAAGTTTTGCAGTCGATTCAATTATGGCTGAAACTTTAACTTCATATATAAAAAATTCATTTCTTAATGATTATTACAAATTATGGGTGGATTTGACAAATCTTAAGATAATCCTTCGCCTTTTGTTTCTTGAAAAATATCAGGAATTAATTGATTTCGCAATACTTTCCGGTGGTAATATCGAGAAAGATACAATTAAAAAGGTAAAAATCGATGATGTGGATTCTCTTGAAGTACTTTACAGGGGAACAATTTATAATTCGCTTTTACAGTGGAAGGATTCTTTTTCGATTTTAGAGAGAGAATCCGAAAAGATGCTGATTTCTTATCTTCAGTCGGTTGCTTTCGAATCGATTGGCGTAGAACCGGTTATCGCTTATTTGCTTATAAAAGAGAATGAGATAAGAAATTTGCGCATTATTTTTATTGGTAAAATGAATGGTGTGGGTGAGGATTTAATTAAGGAGAGATTGATAATATGAAGATTGCTTTTGTCGGTCCTTATCATCTTGTTTCTCCTTTTAAATCTTTAGGTGCCGAGATAATCAAAACCGAAGATAAAAATATTGAAGAAATCAAAAAGGAAATTGAAAGTTCGGATTTTGCTATTGTTTTCGTTTTTGAAAGTATTTTTAAGGAGTTGTTGAAATTCGAGGATCTCATATCCAGTCCTAAAATAAATATCGTCCCGATACCCGGGATCCAGGGCAGTCAGGGATTTGGAGCCATGAGAATACGTGAGATAGTTAGGAAAGCTGTTGGAGTGGATATAGGAGGCTTTAATGAGTGAAGGAAAAATAATCAGAGTTTCGGGACCTCTTGTTGTTGCGGAGAATATGAAAGGTTCGAGAATGTTTGACGTTGTTAACGTAGGGGAAGAAAAGCTTTTGGGAGAGATCATTGAATTGGAGCAGGATATGGCTTCCATTCAGGTGTATGAGGAGACAGAAGGGATTGGAGTCGGGCAGCCGGTTTTCATTACAGGAGAACCCCTTTCCGTGAGTCTTGGTCCCGGTTTAATTGAATCTATTTATGATGGAATTCAGCGTCCTCTTGATAAAATTAAAGAGAAAACGGGTAGTTTTATTTCAAGAGGAATATTCGTACCTGCAATTGACCCTGAAAAAAAATGGGATTTTAATCCCGTTAAGAAAGAGGGAGATAAGGTCGTTGGTGGTGACATTCTTGGTACCGTGCAGGAAACAGTTTTAATAGAACATAGAGTAATGGTACCGCCGGGTGTCCAGGGGACTATCGAAAAGATCAACAAAGGTAAATTTACTGTTAAAGATGTTGTTGCAGTAATTAAGACAGACGAAGGTAAAAAAGAAATCAAAATGGAACAGAGGTGGGGTGTAAGGAAAGGGAGACCTGTAAAAAAGAGACTTGCTCCAAGGATGCCTCTTTTCACGGGGCAGAGGGTTATAGATACGTTCTTTCCCATAGCCAAAGGCGGTACTGCCAGTGTACCGGGACCTTTTGGTTCCGGTAAAACGGTTATTCAGCATCAGCTTGCAAAATGGGCTGAGGCTGAGGTTGTTGTATACATTGGATGCGGAGAGAGGGGAAATGAAATGACCGATGTGCTTAACGAATTTCCCGAGCTTGTTGACCCAAAATCGGGGGAACCTTTAATGAAAAGAACTATTCTCCTTGCCAATACCTCTAATATGCCTGTTGCAGCCAGAGAAGCTTCGATTTATACAGGAATAACTCTTGCCGAATACTTTAGAGATATGGGCTATTCCGTAGCTTTGATGGCAGATTCTACTTCAAGATGGGCTGAGGCATTAAGAGAAATATCCGGAAGGCTCGAAGAAATGCCCGGTGAAGAAGGATATCCTGCTTATCTGGGTAGTAAAATAGCCGAATTTTACGAAAGAGCCGGAAGGGTAAAATGTCTTGGCGGTGATGACAGAGAAGGCGCAATTTCGGTTATTGGTGCAGTTTCCCCTCCCGGTGGAGACCTCTCTGATCCGGTTGTTCAGAATACTCTGCGAGTTGTAAAGGTTTTTTGGAGTTTAAAAGCTGAATTGGCTTATGCAAGGCATTTCCCGGCTATCGATTGGCTGACTTCTTATTCTCTTTATCCTGATAATGTTAAAGATTATATGAATGAGGAGGTAGCCGAAGATTTTCTTCCGATTGAACAGGAGGCTATGAAATTGCTTGAGGAGGAAGATGAATTACAGGAAATGGTTAGACTTGTAGGTGTTGATGCTCTTTCTCCAAGGGAAAGACGTATACTTATTGCTGCAAGGATCATAAGAGAGGACTTCTTACATCAAAACGCGTTTCACGAGGTAGATACGTATACTTCCATAAAAAAGCAGTATCTTATGTTGAAGAATATCATAACTTTCTATCGGGAAGCAGAAAAAATAGAAGCAGAGCCTGAAGAATTGGGGAATCTTGAGATTCTGGAAGAAATAGCACGTATGAGATTTATTCCGGAAAAAGATATAAAGACATTGGAGAATTTACAGAGTAAAATAAAAAATGAATTGAGAAAAATCGCAACTGTTAAAGAGGAGGTAGGGTCATGAGAATAGAATATCAAGCTGTCTCTGATATTTCCGGACCTCTTCTATTTGTTGAGGGAGTTAAAGGTGTCAGTTACGGAGAGCTTTGCATAATTAGACTGCCTGATGGGGAAGAGAGAACAGGTAAAGTGCTTGAGGTTCATAGGGATAGGGCTATGGTTCAGGTCTTTGAAGGTACCAGAGGTATAGATATTCCGGAGACTACGGTTGTTTTTCAGGGTAAGATGATTCAGTTGGGTCTTTCTGGTGATATATTGGGAAGGGTTTTTGACGGTATGGGTAGAGTTATTGATGGTGGTCCTGCGATTTTGCCTGAGAAAAGAAAAGATATTAACGGAGAGCCAATCAATCCGTATGCCAGGGAATATCCGGACGAATTTATTCAAACAGGAATTTCAACTATCGATGGTTTAAATCCGCTTGTCAGAGGACAAAAGCTGCCCTTTTTCTCAGGTTCCGGTTTGCCTCACAATAAAGTGGCTGCACAGATAGTAAGACAGGCAAAGGTTCTTGGCTCCAGTGAAAAATTTGCGGTCGTTTTTGCCGCTATGGGAATTACATTTGAAGAGGCGGAGTTCTTCAGGAATGATTTTGAACAGACCGGTGCTCTGGAAAGAGTGGTTATGTTTTTGAATCTTGCCGATGACCCCGCAATTGAGCGAATATCTACTCCACGAGCCGCTTTGACTGCTGCCGAGTACCTTGCTTTTGATCTTGAAATGCATGTACTTGTTATTGTTACCGATATGACAAATTATTGCGAAGCATTGCGAGAAATTTCGGCTGCAAGAAAAGAAGTTCCGGGAAGAAGGGGTTATCCCGGTTATTTGTATACCGATCTATCAAATATTTATGAGAGAGCGGGAAGAATAAAGGGGAATAAGGGATCTATCACCATGATGCCTGTTCTTTCGATGCCGGAAGATGACAAAACGCATCCGATTCCTGATCTTACCGGTTATATTACGGAGGGGCAGATTATCTTTTCGCGTTCTCTTGAAAGAAAGGGTGTTTCGCCTCCTATTGACGTTTTGCCTTCGCTTTCAAGATTGAAAGATAAAGGTATAGGTAAAGAGAAAACCAGGGAAGACCATGCTGATTTGTATAATCAATTATACGCTGCATATTCAAGGGGTAAAGAGGTTGAAGAGCTTTCGGTTATTCTCGGTGAAGCAGCCCTTTCTGAAATGGATAAAAGATATCTTGAATTTATGAATAGGTTTGAGAATGAGTATGTTGGTCAGGGTGAGTATGAGAATAGAAGTGTGGAAGAGACCCTGGATCTTGGCTGGAAACTCCTTTCTGTCTTTCCCAGAAAAGAGTTGAAGAGAATCCGGGATGAATATCTGGATAAGTATTTTGCAAAATTCGGTGGAGAAAAAGAGGAAGAAAAGATCGAGAGTAAGAATTCAGTAGAAGAAAAGAATAAAAAGAAGACAGAAGAGAAGAAAGACAATTAAAAGGGTCTAAGATTTAATGTATAAGGAGTGCAGATAAAGGTATGGCTATGCAGGTAAACGCAACAAGGATGGAGTTACTCCGTCTTAAAAAGCGGTTTAATATTGCAAAAAGAGGACACAAATTGCTTAAGCAAAAGCAAGAAGAACTTCTTAGAATAATTCAAAAAACTATAAGTTTGCTAGCCTCTATGAGGAAGGAGATCGAAGAACAGTTAATAGAAGCTTTGAAGCAATTTTTTCTTGCCAGGGCGTACCAGGATAAGAATATCTTTGAAGGTTCCATTGTGTTGCTTGATACCGATATTGAGTTATCGATGAATGTGGAAAAAGTTATGAACGTTCCGCTCCCGAAATATCAAAAAAGTCTGAAAGGCGAGATAGTTTCGTACGGATTCGCAATGACTTCGCCAACTCTTGACGTTGCGCTTAAGAGTCTTTTAGAAGTTTTTGAAAGGTTGATTGAGATGGCGCAGTTAGAAAAAAGAATCACTCTTTTGGCAGAAGAGATGGATAAAACAAGACGTAGAGTAAATGCTCTTGAATATATACTGATTCCCGAAATTCAAAGTACCGTCCGGGAAATAAACATGAAACTGGAAGAAAGAGAAAGGGAGAGGAATTCAAGATTGATGATAATAAAGGATGTAATAAGAGGATAAGATGCCTTTTCTTCTATTTATGGTAAGTGTTTCCCTAACAGAAATTCGGATTAATTCTTTCGCAGATACTACGGCTAAGATGGTTTCTATTTATTCGGAAATCGAGGGTAATGATACTATAGAAGTTTTGATATTCAAATTGACGAATGAAGAACGGAAGAAAAAAGGCTTAAAAAATTTAGAATTAGATGAACGACTAAAGATAGCCGCAAGACAACATTCAAATGACATGTTAAAGAAAATATATCTATCGCACATTTCTTCAGTCGAAATTAGTAAAACTCCATTGCAACGAATATATAACTCAGGATTACCTGTTCTTGGGGTGGGTGAAAATGTGGCGGAAAATATAGGGGGTTCAGTCGGTTTTCTTCAAAAGAACAATCCGGATTCTCTTGCAAAATTGGTTATGAAAGGATGGATGGAGAGTCCTCCGCATAGAAAAAATATTTTGGACCCTGATTTTACGCATATAGGAGTTGGTTCTGTTGCAAATGAAGGGATGCATAAAGTGACTCAGAATTTTGCAGATGAGACAGACTTTGCGGTTGATAGTGTGTTGGCAGAAGTGAAGCTAAGAAAGTATTTGTTATTTTTTTATATGAGTTCGTTTGTATCCGAAATCAATGTTTTTGATAATGGTAAACCGTTAGACTCGGATTCTGTGCATATGCGTTCCGGACGTATCGGTTTTCCTTTAAGTAGAGATTCAAGTTTGCATAAAGTTGAACTCTGTTTGAAAGAGCAAAAGTTTTACCGCTGCGGGATAAGGGTTTTTGTTCATACCGGTTCTCCGGTCGAGACTATTTTTCAGTCTTTTAGTTCAAATTATAAGTAAATCGGTTGGTCTGTTAAAAAAACGCACCAACTCACTAACACACTAACAAAATCCTGCAGATTTAAAAGGATTTTTTTATTATTTACCCCTTGCATTTCTTTGAAGTATTTATATTTTGTGAGCATTGAGCGTAAGATAAGTAACCTGAATAATTGACTAAAGTGTTTTTTCCAAATGAAAAAAGGAGGAGCTAGGATGGAAAAAATGGTATACTTCTTTGGAGACGGTAACGCGGAAGGCAATATTACTATGAAAAAAACTTTAGGTGGGAAAGGCGCCGGATTGGCGGAAATGACAAATATTGGTGTTCCGGTTCCTCCGGGTTTTACCATTACTTCTCAGTGTTGTTTATATTATGAAAAGCATAAACAATATCCGGAAGGTCTGGAAGATCAAATAAATGAGAATTTAAAGAAATTGGAAAATACAATGGGGCAGAAGTTCGGGGCATCCGATGCGCCCCTATTGGTTTCGGTTCGTTCCGGAGCAGCTATTTCAATGCCGGGTATGATGGATTCAATTTTAAATCTCGGATTAAATGAAGAAATAGTAAAGGATCTTGTTAATAATGCGGATCCTCGTTTTGTATATGATAGTTATCGTAGATTAATCCAGATGTATGGTGATGTGGTAATGGGGGTTGAACATGAAGATTTTGAAGCGATCATCCAGGAAACAAAAAACACAAAAGGTGTAAAAGAGGATGCCGGACTTACTGCGGAAGATTGGAAAGAAATCTCTAATAAATTTAAAGCGCTTATTAAGCAAAAAACCGGAAAGGATTTTCCACAAGCTCCTAAAGATCAATTGATGGGCGCCGTTAACGCGGTTTTCTCGTCCTGGGATAATAAAAGAGCAAAAGAATACAGAAGGATAAATAATATTCCCGGAGATCTTGGTACCGCTGTAAATGTACAGGCGATGGTTTTTGGTAATAGGGGAGAAGCTAGTGGTACCGGTGTAGCTTTTACAAGGAATCCTGCGACCGGAGAAGACACCTTTTACGGTGAGTATTTGCTTGACGCGCAGGGCGAAGATGTTGTTGCGGGTATCAGAACACCAGGTCCGGTTACTCACAAGCAGAAAGATGAATCCGGATCCGCAATTGATGCTTTCCAGGATGTAATGCCTGAGATGTACAATCAGCTTGAGAATGTAAGAAAAAAACTTGAAGGACATTTTAAAGAGATGGAGGATCTTGAGTTTACAGTGGAGAAAGACAAACTATGGATTCTTCAAACGAGAACCGGAAAGAGAACCGCGATGGCTGCTGTAAAAATAGCTGTGGATATGGTTCGGGAAGGGCTTATCGATAATAAAGAAGCAGTTATGAGAGTCAGTCCGGATCAGATTGACCAGTTATTGCATCCGATGATAGATCCTAAAGCAGAACTTAAAGTAATTGCCAAGGGTTTACCCGCTTCTCCGGGTGCTGCTTCAGGTGAGGTCGTATTTACAGCGGATGATGCCGTAGAAAAGGTTGATGCCGGCAAAAAGGTTCTCCTTGTTCGTCATGTCACTTCTCCGGAAGATATTGCCGGAATGCACGCCGCAGAGGGTATTTTGACTTCAAGGGGAGGGATGACTTCCCACGCGGCTGTTGTGGCAAGAGGCATGGGAACTCCCTGTATTGTTGGCGCTGAAGATATCTCAATAGATTACAATGGAAAAACTTTTACAGTTGGCGGCGTAACCGTTAAAGAAGGAGATGCTATAACAATTGATGGAACTACTGCCAATGTTATTCTTGGTGAAGTTCCGACAATAAAACCTGAAATTTCAGGTAATTTCGAAAAAATATTGAAGTGGGCGGATGAGATCAGAAAACTTGGAGTTAGAGCTAACGCTGATACTCCCACTGATGCGAAACAGGCCAGAGATTTCGGAGCCGAAGGGATAGGTCTTGCGCGGACGGAACATATGTTTTTTGGCGAGGATAGAATCCCCGCTATGAGAGAAATGATATTATCTGAGACTCCCCAAGAGCGAAAGAAAGCTCTTGATAAGATACTTCCTATGCAGAGAGGAGACTTTGAGGGTCTTTTCAAGGTAATGGATGGTTATCCTGTTATAATAAGACTTCTTGATCCACCATTACATGAGTTTTTACCTGAAGATCCGAAAGCAGTGGAAGAACTTGCAAAAAATATGGGTGTTTCCGTGGAAAAAGTGGAAGAAAAGATATTGAGTCTTAAAGAAACAAATCCTATGCTGGGGCTTCGCGGCTGCAGGCTCGGTATTCTCATTCCCGAAATAACGGAAATGCAGGCAAGAGCCATTATCCAAGCAGCTGTTAACGTGGTGGGCGAAAATGTCAAAGTTATTCCGAAGATTATGATACCTCTTGCCGGAAGAAAAGAAGAAGTTGCTTCTCAGAGAGAAGTTATTGAAAAAGTAGCAAAAAAAGTTTTCGAAGAAAAAGGAAAAACTGTTGATTATCAGATAGGTACAATGATAGAGTTACCGAGGGCTGCTTTGACTGCTGATAAAATAGCGGAGGTAGCTGATTTCTTCTCTTATGGAACGAATGATTTAACTCAGACAACCTTTGGTTTCTCAAGAGATGACGTTGGTAAGTATACTCCCAGCTATATTAAAAAGGGGATTTTACCTGCTGATCCTTTCCAGACGCTGGACCAGGAAGGTGTTGGGCAATTGATTGAAATGGGTTTAAAGAAAGGCAAGAAGACCAATCCCGGTTTGGAAGTAGGTATATGCGGTGAACATGGAGGAGACCCTGCATCGATTGAATTTTGTCATAAAATAGGTCTTGATTACGTTAGCTGTTCTCCGTTCAGAGTTCCGGTTGCAAGACTTGCCGCAGCTCAATCAGTTTTAAAGGAGAAAAGCAACTAAAAGGATAATATAAAATTCTATTTTTCGTACACCTCTAAAAGCAAGGGCCTATTTGGCCCTTGCTTTCTTTTTAATGGGGGTTGACAAGTTAAGAAGTATTTATATAATAACTAAAATTATAATCTGCTGTATCAGTTCGGCATCAGGAAAAAAGTATTTTTAGGCAGAACAAGCAAAGTAGATTAGATTTTTTTAAAAGGAAGGAAGGAGAAAAAAACTGAACAATAAATTGTTATATCAAACAATAATATATTCAATAACAGCAGCTATACTTGTCGGTACGGGTAAATATATGAATGAAAATATAATGGATATTATTCCTTAAATTCTATTTTTCGTACACCTCTACAAACAGGGGCCTTCGGGCCCTTGTTTGTTTTTTCGTTCAATACTTTTTTTAGGATTTTGGCTTTGGGGATTGGGATTTAGTAAAATAAACATTAGTGCTATTTGTGTGATTTGTTGTTACTTATTTGGGTTGAGAAGGGATTCTGACTTCTGAATGCTGGCTTCTGGATTCTTTCTTTCAAGGTTGACTTGTTTAAAAATACCGGTAAAATTAAGTAATAAAGCTTTATTATTTAATATATAACGGAAGACAAATGGAAAACAAATATAAGCATTATTTTTCATATCCCGTTTGTCAGGGAAACATAGCAACAATAATTGCTCCTTCTATTTTGTTTTCTCTTATGATT